>DATDNG010000019.1:0-5901 GCA_036518375.1 Nitrososphaeraceae archaeon
CAATTCAACTCAAGTCGATCTAACTACCATGATGTTTCGATTCATTTTACTGCCTTGAGTGTGGCGAAGTGTGTATATCTACACAACGCACACACAAAAGTATTTTAGCTAGACGATTGAAATGCATTCTTTCTTAACGCTAAAATTAGGATTAGGATGCAGCTACGGTAATATCAGACATTGGTCAAGATTGCAGTACGACATTGGATAACTTTAGAGAATCAAACTAGTAGATAAAATTAATCAGCTTGCGTTATCTATATCAACAAAAAGGAAAACAAATCCATATTTCAGCTGATAGGATTCCGTGAGTATTTTATCTTTAGTAGCAGTAATATCCCATTTAAGGACACGCCAACTAAATTTCCCCCGGCAATCACAATATCATTCTTGGCTACCCCGTAGACGACCCATAATGATAGCCCCATAATTAAAGCCATTATCAACCAAACTGAAACATCATCCATCTTTTTCGTCTTTATCCCCTTGATTATTTGGGGAACCGTACTTGAAACTGCAAATATTGTAGCCAAAATACCAATAAGTGCTATTAAAAAATTAAACATAGATTTACTTTATGCAAAACTATATTCTGTCTATTATAAATAATGTGTATTAATAAAAGGATCTGATAGAAAATTTGTATCAAGTAAAATGTTATAAATGGAAGATATATCATAAGTCAAACACGGCCTAATGGATACCAGGGAAAGTGGAATATACAAGGTCAGCAAGACTGAGCTGCCTGTTATTAACGAATTTGCCTCTGACGTCAAAGAGGGTCTAAGCTGTTCAAGAAAAAACCTTCAATCAAAATATTTTTACAATAAAGTCGGTTCATATCTCTTCGAGCAAATATGTCTTCAGCCGGAATATTACATAACGCGCACAGAGGCAGATATACTAAGGGAAAAGTCATCTGATATTGCCAAAATTTGTCCTAGTGATATTAGCATAGTCGAGCTAGGAAGTGGAAACTCCTGCAAAACTAGAATTCTGTTCGAACAGATTCTCAGGAAACAGAGTCTTTTATACTATTTTCCGATTGATGTATCCCACAGTGTTTTACTTGAGTCAGTGCAAAAGCTATCGTCGGATTTTCCAAGACTTCATCCGATAGGAATTTCTTCAGATTATGCCAATGGTATAGACAAAGCTACAGAGCTCATAACCACGGAGTATCGTATCCCATGCAGAAAGTTAATACTTTTTTTAGGCTCAAGCATAGGAAATTTGGAACCTAACAAAGTAGTATCATTTCTTAGCATGATAAGAGATAGAATGGAAAAGGAGGATATTTTGCTGGTAGGCTTTGATCTGCAGAAAGAACATTCGATCCTAAATGCTGCTTACAACGATAAGGCTGGCATGACAGAAAAGTTCAACCTAAACCTGTTAACGAGAATTAACAGAGAATTAGGTGCCGACTTTGATATCAAAAAATTCTCCCATCATGCTTTTTACAATGACGGGAAGGGGCGGGTGGAGATGCATTTAGTTTCAAAGGCGGATCAACAAATTTATATCAGAGAAATTGAAAAGTCATTTGAATTTAAAGAAGGAGAATCTATTCACACAGAAAATTCGTACAAGTATTCGCTTGGACAGATACAAATACTAGCAGAGAACAGTGGGTTTGAGTTAAAGATGAATTTCTTTGATAAGAGAAAGTGGTTTGATTTAGCGCTTTTGTCTCCTTTTTAGTAAAAAACAAACAAACAAACAAAAAAATTGCTTTAGGATTCGCTTACGCAGCGAAATCCTGAGAAGAGTATTCTTTCATGAGGTTTGAAGTAGTTTCTGTAACTGTTCCTTATCTGCTTGTATGGAGTGGAAAAACTACCTCCCCTGAGTACCTTTTGGTTTATTGCCCATTTATCGGTATACTCGGAGAGTTTTGATTTGAAACCTGGGTACAGAGTATACTCTGATGATGTCCATTCCCACACATCACCTATCATTTGGTGGCAGCCATAATAGCTCTTGCCAGCAGGGTATGAACCTATCTTCGATGGACCCCACAACGACGATTCTAATAGGTTAGCATGCTTCGGAGTGAACTCATCATTACCCCAAGGATATAGGGTCTTCTTCTGTAGATCTTCGTTCCAGCTTGCAGCTTTTTCCCACTCTGCTTCTGTTGGAAGTCTTTTACCGGCCCAATTTGCGTAGGCAGCAGCTTCATAATAACTTAGATTGGTTACCGGTTCATCTAGCTCGATTTCTCTAAAGCCGCGAAAGTCTTTTTTCATCCATACGTCTCCCTTACGCTCCCAGTAAAGAGGAGCTCTCCATTTTTCCTCAATTGCTAGGTCCCAGCCATCTGCCAGCCAAAAGCTGAAATCGTCATATCCGTTATCTTCGATGAACTTTATGTATTCGGCATTGCTTACTGGTGCAATATCTATTTTGAACGGCTGTAGGTAAACTTTGTGCTCTGGAAGTTCGTTGTCATAACAAAAAAGATCATTGCCACCGTTGAACCCTAGCTCATATAGTCCACCGGGAATTTCCGCCATCCCTCTTGGTTTTTCTGTTACTGCTCCCACTTGAGAACAATCACCTGTTAGCTTTTTGTAGACAGCACCGCTGGCAGCAGCAGCAGCACCGATGGAAGGGGTAGTAGTAATAGTAGTCATATTAGTAGGCTTGTAGTTATCCTCGGGATCAGGAAAACGCTGAAAATAATACTGAAAGTCATAGATCATGAGTTCTTGGTGTTGCATCTCGTGCTGATTTGCTAGCATAATATCGTACTTCAATTCATCTGATACTACGGTGGAAGAATCCTCTGCTCTCTTCAAAAATGAAATAACTTTCTCTTCAATAAATGATCTATATTTGAGAGTTTCTTCTACCGTTGGCCGGGGAAATTTACCTCTTTCGGATTTAGGAAGTATTTTCCCAAACTGCTGGTAGTAAGAGTTGAGATATTCCAAGTTCACATTTGCGTCGGAATGAATTTCTTCCCCATGCTTTTGCAGAATTTTTTGGTAGAACCAGGTTACGTGGGCAAGATGCCAGTTAGGTGGACTACCGAAAACATTTGGTTGAATAACTGCATCCTCAATTTTCAGTGGTTTGAAGAGGCTGAGTGTTCTTTTTCTTACTTCTATGAAGTTAGCAAGTAAATCCCCAATTCCGCCGCTCAGTATTTGAGCCATATTTTAGAAATAGGATTTAATGAAACTTATAAACCAATAGATGGCTTCAAAGATATGATATGATATGATATGTCCAATTGAGTTCATAACAAAAAGGCAATCAGGGCTATTTCCCTAATATATAACACCCAGCCGTTTGCAGTATAGCATCCTAATGAGAATAAGAATAATAATAATAATAATGAGAATAATAAGAATATGCTCTCTCCAAAATTGGTAATCAAATAATTTGATGCGACGCCAAATTAACATGCATAAAGACTTGAAACCGATCAGATCTCCTTTGTGACAGAAGCTTTATCATTTAATATTCCGGAATCTACTATTGATCTAGTGGCAGCTAGTAGGTTCTTGACATCACTATCGTCATGAGCGTCTGAAAATGCGCCCATCTTCAATGGCAGGAAAAATATTCCGTGCTTGGCTATCAATGCTAGATGGTATCTTCTGAGAAGTTCTTTATTTGTCATGGCGACATCTGTGGCAGTGCTAATGTTGTTGGCGCCTTCATTTAGAAAATGCATTAGGTAAAGCGAGCCGGTACCCGTAACTCGAACATCCATCTTGGCTTCAGAGAATATCTTTGCAATTCCACTTCTGGCATCATTTCCTAGTTTGTTGATTTTAGTATAAATTCTGTTACTGCTTTCTTTGAGGTAATTGAGGGTAGCAAGCCCTGCATTCATCGTCATTGGATTGGCAGAGAATGTTCCACCACCTATTGCACAGCGTGATTCTTTTTCCTTCTTTAAGACCGGATCAGCAAGAGACATTATTTCCTTTTTTCCACAAACAGCTCCAATTGGCATGCCTCCACCTACAACTTTGCCTATCGTAAAGATGTCTGGTTCAAGTTTATAGAGACTCGTTGCACCTCTAAGTGAGAGTCTGAATCCAGTTACAATCTCATCGAGTATAAACAAGCAATCATTTTTAGCTGCAAATTCTTGCAAGCCTTGCAAGTAACCGTCTACAGCTGGGATACATCCTGCACCGCCAAGGAGAGGTTCAATAATAATACACGCCAAGTCGTCTCTGACAGTTTCAAGAACCTTAAGGGATCTATCTAAATCATTAAATGGTATTGATTCTACAAATTGGGATTCATCATCTACAATGCCGGGTCCTTCTTGGGCTTCAAATGGATAATTTACAGTCTGCATTAATGTTGTATTAAATCCATGCCACCCTCCAATAACTTTGGCTATTACCCTTTTGCCAGTTTTTGCTCTTGCTAAGCGTACAGCATACATAGTGGCCTCTGCGCCTGTATTGGAAAAACGTATATTTTCTGCTCTGGGCATAAGTTTTTGGATTAGTTCTCCCAACTCTATACTTACATCGTTAACCGTGCCAAATAATATTCCATTCTTAATTTGCTCAGATAAAGCTTTGACAACTGGTTTTGGAGAATGACCAAGAATTAGGGCCCAGTGGCCCATCCAATAGTCAGTATATCTGTTACCATCAACGTCAAAGAGATATCTCCCTTTGGCAGCATTTGTAACAAATGGATAGGGTTCAAAAAATCGGATGTTATGGTTAACTCCGCCGGCAAATATCTTTGAAGATCTCGAGTACCATCGTTTGGATTTGCGGGTTTTGTTTTCATAGTTTTTCTGATATTCTATAAATTGCATCTTTAAAAGATTCCAATCGGTTAATCTTTTATTTGTTTGTAGAACTATTAACTTGAGATTTGAACACTATTTTCGTCGACTGTACTACTACCACTACTGTTGTCTTCTCTCCAGAAAACCTGTTATTATGGAATATCTATTTTAAAGTAATAATATTGCAACACTTCCATTTTTCAATTTTTTAAGTCCTTTAGCTGGATAAGTTGGTGGTACTTCGATTGCTAATTATTTTTGATTCTTAATATCCCTAATACTTTCTCCTTAGGCATACTAGCAGTTTGTTTGGGAGGCTGAATATCTTAAACTTAAGAGGAGTTTATAGTATAATATCTTGGAAGATAAATAGTACAAATATAACAAACTATTTATTAGAAAGCTGGTCACATAACTATCAAGTCAGTATCGTTGATTTGACGATGGCCAGGGGTAATGCTCTAAACCTAGCAAGCGAAGATTTATATTCTAATTCTGTAAGAAAGTATCTAGAACGTAACGATCAAGGCGGCGTTGGTGATGATGTCGTGGTCTTGGTGCCATTTTGTGATTCACCGACCTCCAGTTGCGCTCATAATATGGAGATCAATTAGAAATAATTGGATCTGACGTTGGTCACATATGTGTGTATGTGCACACACCCGCACAATATAACGATACAATTGTCCGGCCGTATTCTTTACAATAATATACAAAAAAAGGATTGACTCCGGTTGATCCTGCCGGACCCGACTGCTATCAGAGTAGGACTAAGCCATGCGAGTCAACGTAGCAATACGTGGCATACGGCTCAGTAACACGTAGTCAACATGCCCAGGGGACGAGGATAACCTCGGGAAACTGAGGATAAACCACGATAGGTCATGATTTCTGGAATGATTCATGGCTCAAACCTATATGGCCCCTGGATTGGACTGCGGCCGATCAGGCTGTTGGTGAGGTAATGGCCCACCAAACCTGTTACCGGTACGGGCTCTGAGAGGAGGAGCCCGGAGATGGGCACTGAGACAAGGGCCCAGGCCCTATGGGGCGCAGCAGGCGCGAAACCTCTGCAATAGGCGAAAGCTTGACAGGGTTACTCTGAGTGATTTCCGCTAAGGGAA
>DATDNG010000020.1:0-4266 GCA_036518375.1 Nitrososphaeraceae archaeon
CTCTTATGGTTATTATCGACTATCTGCTATAATTAGACTATGTTCTTGTAATTTGCACAAGATATTCTAGAGAAGATGGATTTATCTGGATGAGTCGAATCCAAGATCATATCCCATATGTAATTAGAAACTCAAATTTAAAGCCGATCATATTTTCAATCTATCATTATGTATTTTATATTTGATTTGAATTTTCATCTATGCATACAAAATGGCATATTATGTTATTTATTGGCAGCTGAAGCACTAGGCATGAAATTCTCTTTGATATATCCTTTTAGCCGCTGAGCATCAAGGTTGTTTATCAATATATCGTCATTAAATACATTCTTATTACCCTTTGAGGCTCTTATCCTAATATAATATTCACGACCTTCGGGCTTAGGAATGATTTCAATTCTCAGGTCTGGACCTTTGGTGAGCATACCTTTTATACCCTGAGCAATCAATACATCTTTATTATTTGCAGCATTTTCAACTGAACGTGGCTTATCAAATTCTAAATTAAATCTATTAATCCTATCTTCTATCATAAGCTTCAATTTATCATCATTGCGTTCCTTCTCAATTCTAAAAATATAGTTCTGCAGACTTTCTATTTCAACGAATTGAGGGGCATTTTGACCTAAAGAATCTTCTTGTAACTGTTCTTTTTCTTCTCCTCGTCCACTCTTATTACTATCCCATACCATTCCTTCTTTAGCTACCGTCATCTTGAATTTGCCCTCGCTTCCGATGATCCGAAGGTGTGAATCTATGATCTTTTGAAGTTCATCAGTTGTCATGGCTTTAACAGGACCTCTGAACCATTGATTTGTAGCTTCTTCAAAGTCTGATAGTCCCCTATAATGAACTATATAAGATTCCTTTGCATTCCATCTTCTAACGAGCTCAAATGCTTCACTAACAGAGATCATTCCAGTTTGTGGATGGGGATTGTAGCTTTGCGTACCAAAAATGGCCAGATCTGGATTCCATAATAAATTCTCATCTACATTTGGTAATGAAAGAAAATCCCATCCAATTATTACTTTATGATTAGCTAGTTTAACTATGTAAATGACAGATCCGGCTGGTGAATTCTCGCCATGGTCAGCTAAAATAGGTGTTATTGAAAAAGGACCTAATTGGAAGGTTTGGTCTGGCTGTACTATATTAAAGGATACTTGATTATTGCTATTTATTTTGGGAAACTTGGCTATGATCTGATCGCGACACTCTGAAGTACAGTATACCTGCAAATTTCTTGATTTATCTGTAGCTTTGTCTGCTAAGAGTGGTAACTCACTAATATGATCTTCATGTGAATGAGTGATCAACACAGCCTCAGGAAGAATCGATGACAAGGACAAGGTGTCAATTCGAAGGTCAGCAATACTTTTTTCAATACTCTTTGATATTCCTTGACCCACATCAACAAGCAAATGAAAAATTTGATTCGTTTCTCCTGCTTTGGCGAACAAAGAACAAGAAGTGTTTGTATTAATCCCGTGCTGTTTTACTTCCGCTGCTCTTTCTGACTTTTCCTCACTTCCTAATGTACTAATATCTGGAAGTGTTCCATTGATTCTTAGCAATAGCTGGTCTTGCTCCAGTTTCGTTGTCGAGGCAGATGATGAAGTATTCAATATATAAATATTATATAAACGAATTAGATAAACTTAATGGTTAGATATGGCTGATAATATTTGAATTTAGAGAAATTTTTAGTAATTCTTAGAAAGATGTATGCAATATTTATGAAGCCATACCAAACAAAAATCAGTTATAGTGTATTGAAGAAAAATTGGTTTAGTATTTTATAAGTATATAATATACCTCCGATTTGGTATTAATTTCAAATAACTTCAATGAATACTATAAACAATGTAGATGCCTATAATTAATTAGGTTTATCGATTTATTCAACATATTTAATAATAATATTATTTATGTATATTATTAATTAACCTATGAAAGCGGTGTATATTGTAGATGATGTAAAAATTGCAAAGGTGCTTGTTGATCCTATGCGAAGAGCTATACTGGATTTACTCAGGCAAAAGCCCATGACACAAGCAGGTTTAGCCAATGAACTGGGATTGACAGGACCCTCCCTTAATTATCATATGAAAATACTTCGATCCAAAAAATTAGTAACTATAGCAAAGAAAGAAATCGAGATGCATAGGATAATGCAGATATTTTTCTCTTCTGTGGCATACCTATTCGTGTATGATTTGGATTCATTGCCCAAAAATATTGCTCGATACTTCTATCCTGTCGGCCTCGAAAGAGCGAGAGCAGTTATTTCTTTACTTATGCTAAATAAAAAGTATTCTTCATCATCATTAGCTTCTTATCATATTGAGCAAACTCCGGAAGCAATTAATGGCGTATCAGAAAATTTGTCCCGCTTTCTTGTAAATACTGCTAGGTCATATGAAAAGCTAACTGTTAACCATGCCGATGAGAGAATTATCTATGAAATATACAAGAAGGCGTTAAGCAGTCTATTAAATGATGATAAACAACTACATAATATTAGAGGAAAACAACTTCTTAAATCAAGTTAATATGAGCCCCAATTAAGGTTTCAACAGATGGCGCCTGAGTTAAAAGTGAATAAAGTTATGAGAGTTGTAAATATAGTTAGATATCATAATATAATGTGGTAGATAAATAACAATATGTTACCATTGGGAGTTTGTGAAGTGAAATTGTGTGAGTTTTTGATAAATTGCAATCAGACAATGGTTATATGAATCCTATTTCATCTCAATTATTATTTTTGTTAGCTGTTATTGTTATTACTAGCTCAATTGATCGCTCTGTCCTTTTACAAGGAAGGCGATGATGACGACAACAATAATAATTATCCATCCTCCTTGGCTTATGCTGCTACTACTGATGGAACAAAATCATCGACAAACTTCGTTTATTGTTGTTCAACATATTCAAAAATGTATTAATTATAGTTGTCCTTCCTTATCTCTATATTCCATAGTGGATAAAATCATCTCTTGTCATATCCAATAATACCTTTGCATCATAGAAGCTAATAATAAATTTACGAGGAACGAGTATTTTCTCAAATCTATGCTACCCCAGATAATCAAATTACCTGTATGTTGCTGTTCTCTATCAATATATTCTACAACACCTATGTATTCTTCATCTCGGAGTAACTTACCATCTAAAAACAACAGAAAAAGTCATTGTAGAGACTCTTGCGCTTGTATTTGCTGCTGTATTAAGTATAATTAATAATCTTGCTTGAATTTAAATGTCAACATTGTATACGATGTGCTAACCTCTACTTTTTTTTCTAAGACGTGATTGAAAATATGCTCTATTAGCTGCTTTAGGTATAAAGACCAATTTTCACAAATGTCATGTTTGACTACATATGTGTGTATTTTGCTGTCCTTATCAAATGTATGATTCACCTGTATAGAGGAATTTTTCATTCTATTTTCAAACCAAGACAGAAAAGAACTTAACTCCATCCTTCCTTTCATAAAATAAATACTATTTTCTGACTCTTCATTTGCAGTATTTTTTGCAATTTGTAATATCTTTTCTTTGCTCATGCTGGTATATAGCTCTCTGACTACTGGTTTTAGAATAGGTACAAATCCTGCTTTTCGCTCAAAGATATGCCATTCAAAGAAATTCTTTATAACCTGATTTACAAGAGAATTGAGGCTGATTTCTTGGCTTTGTGCTTCATTACGTAAATTCTTGGCATTATCATGCTCTAGACGAAATGTTAGAGAAGTGGTACTTTTTTCTTTATGACTATCTGGTGATGTATAATCTAGAGACGTAATATTGTTACCTCCACAATAAGTATAATTTCACATTCAACAGCAAAATATATGATAATTTCATATTAAATGCAACCTACTTTATACTATAAGAACATAGAGTAACATAGTTAAGTATGATGAAAAAGCCATCATAATTTGACAATTTTATCATTATACCAACAAGATCTATCAATATAGATTGGTTTATTTCCATATCCTATTCTATTAAAAGAACTGTAACATACAAAACTATTTTGAACAAAGAAGTGCATGTATTCACATATGGATTCAACTGTCATCACAATGATTGGAGCAGCGGCGGCAATAACCTCAGCTATAGCTAGTATTATTAACTTGATTAGTAGTAAAATTGAATTCAGAAAAATAAAAGAAAATCTACATAAAAGATAGAAATTTTCACATATTAAAATCGATCCAATCTTGAGAACCAATTAGCATATGGTGCATACAGATC
>DATDNG010000021.1:0-4534 GCA_036518375.1 Nitrososphaeraceae archaeon
GTACTTGGAGTGGAGATATTAAAGGATATAATCCTTTTCCATCAGGAAGAGCAATGGGCTCGGGACACTCATACATCCACGATAATAATGGGATTATCATATCACATTGGCAAGGTGAATTTAGGACTGACAGTAAGGAAGAAGAAGAATATATGACTTTTAAAGGTCGAGATGTAAACAAGAATGGTAAATTTGTAGTGTTACGAACCTATTTTACAAAGTCAGATACTTTAGGATGGATGAATGGTTTGGTTTGTATATTGAGTGGAAAGGTCGAAACTTCTCCAAGAGTATTCAAGAGTACAGGTTACGAATTGACATTATAACTATACTATCTAACATAATTCCGTTAAGTTCTACCTCCTAATATAAGTGAGAATGGGCCAATATGGTAAACATCCAACAAAGTAATGGTCTACGTATCTCTTCTTCTTTTAAATCATAGCTTTTGAGCTTTCCAAAGCTCAAATCAGACATTCCATACTTTTGGAAGAATTCATTTACCTGACTCTCATTAAACGGAAATACCTAATATATGATTGTATTTGGAGTTTTTCAGGGAACCCTGCTTCTGGCGTTGTTGTTATTGTAACCTCGTATTAAAATGACATGACGTGTCACACCTCTATATTATATGCTCAAGGCGGTTTCGCTACTCAAGCTTAGCACTTGAGATTGAGTCAATTTGATTCACAGAAAGTCTGTATTGTCATTTCTATGTACCAAAAAAATGTTTATGATAAAAGATTCAGCTCAGTAATATATCTATTCGTTATGATTACTGTGATCATATGACGTGATATCAAACTGCAGCCACTCGATGCCCCACGTGGTAAAAGTCGATAGAGTTACTACAAAGTTTCTGTGCAAAAGATGCGGAATATGTATAGCAACATGGCAAACAGATTCCGTAAAGATCAGAAGAATTCCTGTAAAGGTTAACAGCACAAGAGAGCTAACAGAGAAGGAAAAAGAAGAGCTTCGTTAATGTTGTATTATCTTGTATAATATGACGGTCACTCAAAATGGATTTGGCAATACTTAGTTCTCATCTAGGTGGAAAATCTGTCCTTTGATATTTACATGGTTTTTGAGATGAGTTCTTGTCTGAGTTATGTCTCTTTTAGCTAGTTTAGTCGTTACTGCTGTTATTTGTTGCATTGGTATCTTCAGGCTGTTCTTGTTGTGACTGTAGTAGTGGTAATGGTAATTGTGGTAGTAATGAGACTTTGCTAAAAGCGTATCTGCAATTGGAATCATGTAAATCATGTAAATAGTATATGCCATTAGTAATTTGATTTGACTTGATTTTCCTTCCATAACGGGGATTACTCCTTCTGGACCAATATTCCCAAGACCAAGATGAGAGCTAAGTTAGATGAATATGGGTACTTTAGGAGACTATAGGAGCAATAGTTATTGGAGTAATAGCATTTATAGTAATTGTTGCAATTGTCGTGTTTCTTGTTACTTTGTTTGCTCCTGTACTATAGGTTTAATTATTTTAGCAATAATTATCGGAGTAGGATATTGGATTTACGGAAAGGTAAGGAATAGGACATAATTTAGAATTACATGTGAAAATAGTCCACTCATCCATTTCTTTCTTAAGTTAATAAAAAAATTATACTGTTAAGACTACTTTGCCCCTTGGATGTACGTCTTTTTGGTAGTCGAGTGCCTTAGCAGCTTCGTTTAGTGAAAATGTCTTGTCCACATTAACTTTTATATTATTTTGATCTACCCACTCTGCTAATTTAGTTAAACGCTCTCTGTTTACCTGAGTAAATTGAAATAGTGCTTTGACCCCATATTGGTTCATTAGTTCGGAATTTGGTTGCTCTAGCATTGAAACAATTATGCCGCTACCCTTCTTCAATACTTCAAAAGACCTCTTGTATGTATCGCCAGCAACAGTATCAAAAACTGCATCATAGTCATGTATAGTATCTTCAAATTTCTCGGTTGTATAGTCTACTACCTGATCTGCTCCTAATCCTTGTACAAACTGTTTATCATTTGTACTTGCTGTTGTTGCTACATATGCACCTAGGTGCTTTGCAAGTTGTATGGCTATAGAACCTATTCCTCCTGCTCCACCATGAATTAGAATTTTTTGCCCTTTTGATAACCCAATATTTTCTACAATTGCTTGCCAAGCACTAACACCAACAAGAGGTAAAGCTGCAGACTGTAAATGATCTAGAGTTTTTGGTTTGTGCGCTATAGTATCTTTATCTACTAACGCCAATTCTGCGAATGCTCCAGAGCCACCTCTCAAAACTGATGCTTGTCCATATACCTCGTTACCTTGCTTGAAATCGGATGGCATGTTTTCTCCTATCTGTTTGATAACTCCCGAAAAATCCATTCCGAGAGTTGATGGGAATTGAAGTTGGATCATTTGCTGCATGTATCCTTCGCGAATTTTCCAATCTATGGGATTTACTCCAGCTGCATTTACATTAACCAGAATCTTTCCTGGAGGTAGACTTGGTACCGATGCTGTGTCGTTAACTTCCATTACATCGCTGCTACCATACCTCTTAATCTGGATTGATTTCATAATCTCATATAACAAATAAGAAATATTAAAGTGCAGTAGTATATTCATGCTAACCAAGTATTAATCACTTAAAGCTGAAATCTCAATACCATAAACTTGCTTCCAGAACTATACTAGCAAGAGTTCAATAGCTATCAGAAAGCCTATATACACACATCGTTCTTAGAAGGCCAAAGAGCTATGAGTCATAGGGTATATACCAACCTAAGCATTGTGATAGCAGCCTGTGTTTTGGTCATTCTTTCTTCATTATCTATCAATGCCGTTACAGCGGCAGCTAATAAGGCTATAATGCCCATCAATAATATTAACAGCAGTGGTAGTACTCACAGTCTGCAGGCAAATAACACCCAATCTTCAATGATAATCACAAAGCTATTAGCAAACAATTTGCAAAATCGTCTACAAAAAGCAGGTGCTTTACTGGAAATAACAAGTAAATTGCCACAAGTAAATAATACATCTTTTGCTAATTTGCTGAATCAAACATTAACAACACTACATGGGATACCAAAAGATGCAGACATAAAGAAAAGACAAGTAGCACAAGATATACTTTCTAATTATAAAGATCTTCAAATAATCTTTTTTGTAATGCCTAACGGAAATGTATACCTTGAAGAACCTTATTCAAGGCAGCAGAATTTAACAACAAATAATCTTGCTTACCGTGAGCATTTTCAAGTCCCAATTAAAACACATAATACATATTTGGGAAATGTGGTTACATCTGCATCCTCTGGTCGGAGTCAAGCTGTAATTGCAGTTCCTATATATTCTGGGAAAGACAATTCTACTCTTATCGGTGTATGGGCTGGTGGTATTGATTTTCATGTCCTCAATACAGAGCTTCAATCGCTTAATCTACCAGCAGGTGAACGCGCAGTCTATGTAGGTCATAATGGACAGAAAATAGCTGATTCAAATGTAAATAGTAGCAATAAAGCTGAATCTTTTGGTAATCTTCAGAGCTTCAAAAATGCAATTGATGGCAAATCAGGCTCAAATATAGAAGAGGTAGTTGTCAACGGTACTACAGCCTCAAAGATGTTTGTTACTTATCATCCAGTCAAAGCATTTCAAAATACCTGGGCAGTTTTATTGATACAAAAAGCGAGATAGATATAGAATTTTTAGCGGCTACCATGTAATATCAACTTTCGAGTAAATCACCAAGGTATGAGGTTTGGTCAGTAGATTGTCTTGAACATTTATGCTCCAGCTAAATCCAAAGAACTACGATCCTTATGAAAAAAAACAAAATCGCTCTTGTGACAGGAGCCAATAGAGGCCTTGGATTTGAAACCTGCCTTCAGTTAGCGCAATTAGGTCTTACTGTAATATTGAGTGCTCGAGATCTTATCAAAGGCCAAGTAGCTGCAAAACAACTAGTTGATAAAGGATTGGATGTATTATTTTACCAGCTTGATGTATCAAATCAAAGTACTATTAGTAAGATAGCATATCAAATAGAGCAACAATTTGGACGGCTAGATATACTTGTCAATAATGCAGCAATTCTTTATGATACTTGGCAAAATGCTACAAATGCAAATTTAGATGTTGTCAATCAAGCCTTGACAACTAACCTATTTGGACCTTGGAGATTATCTCAAGTATGTATACCTATAATGAAGACAAACAACTATGGTCGCATTGTAAATGTGTCAAGTGAAGCAGGCTCTCTACATTATATGGGTGCTGGAACACCAGCATATAGCATCTCCAAAGCAGCCCTGAATGCATTTACTCGAATTCTAGCAGCAGAGCTTTCTTCTGGTACTGGCATTTTGGTTAATTCAGTTGATCCAGGATGGGTAGCTACAGATATGGGTGGTAGAGGAGGACTTCCAGTAGAAGAAGGAGCAAAAGGAATAGTATGGGCAGCAACATTGCCAGATAATGGCCCAACCGGAGGATTTTTCTTTGACGGCAAGCCGGCTCCATGGTAAATAAAGTAAGCCTATT
>DATDNG010000022.1:0-2414 GCA_036518375.1 Nitrososphaeraceae archaeon
CTAAAATAGCGATTCGAATGCTCTTTGGCTTGATCATAGTTCTAAGTATAGGTATGGTCATGTCATGCTTTTGACACTTGACATAGTCACCAGAGTCAGATATGGATACCTGCAATGATTCTATGGCTTGCAATCGCTGGCTGCCTATCCATTTCTTCTATTTGTTGTAAAGATGGAAGCTCAAAAGGCTCATTCAATTATGTTAGTTCTTATGTATATCTCAGACTAGCTATAGTTCCTTCATCATCTTATCTTTTCATGCGATCTTCCAAACGTGATTTTGCGAATTGTTTTATTTGGCAAAAAGGCAGGTATTATAACCAGAGCAAAAAGAAAAGGACTTAGCTGAGTATACACAAAAGAAAATCCTGTTGCGATCAAGTATACTATTATTCCAAACAGTGTTCTTCTGGATAGCGTAGTCTTCATAATAGGATCTAAACTTTCATCTAGCAATCTGCCATGACGACTTGTAGTAACATATCTCCATTGAACGTAAAGCACAGAAGCTATTACGATCGAATTACCACCATATACCAAAATTGAGATTTCTTGTTCTCTGTATTCACCTAATAGAGATGTAGAGAAAGGTACTAGGCATGTTGCCATCAAAAACATGATATTTATCCAGATAAGGGCGCGATTCGAATGTTTAATGTAATGAAATTGTCTATGATGAGCCACCCAATATATAGCCAATATTACAAAACTAATCCCAAAACTAAGTATTTTTGGCCACAAATCAAATAGTCTCTTAAGTAGCTCAGTTCCAGCTGCAACACTATCGATAGCATAATGAGATGATATTTGTGGTACACTGATATCTAAAACTAATAAAGTCATAACAACAGCAAAAACGCCATCAGTAAGAACCTCTATTCTATTTTTGTTAAGGCTTGTTTCATCATCCATGTATAACCGACTTGGATGAGATATCATAGTAGACTATTTACTGTTTCATACTCAATATCATCAACTACAAATTTCAAGCCTAGCATTGTATACCTTCAAGGCAAGTGGAAAAACAATCCCGATAATATGGAATTACAAAATGACACTGGACGAATTGTCTTGTTATATTATGCAAAGTCTGTAAATATAATAGCAGGAGGAAGAGGTGGGGGAATTGTTACTAATGATAAAGAAATAGAAGGAGGAGCACCAGCTGCTACAGCAGCAGCAGCATCGAACAAATCACTTGGCGAGGATTTATCATTTGATGGTGGTTTCAGAATTGACGGACAAAGGCTGTATAATTTGGCTATTCATAACAACTACGCTGCTCTCTTAGCGACAGTCTTTGTTCCTTTGCAATGTCACGAGTAGTCTTGCCTCGGTTGTTGTATAGCTCTAAAACTTGCCTTTCTCTTTCAGTGTTATTGTCACTTGACAATGTATTATGTTACTATAATAAAGAAACGTGCTTAGATAAAGCCTGATACCCTCTGATATCAATATTCGTTCGTTGTAGATATTCTTGGGTATGAGTGCCAGGTATGAATATGCCTTCCAGAGCATGAGTTATTGAGATTTAGAGTGGTATCTGTTGGAGAAATATCAGGTTTAGGAATATATGGTCATCATGTTAAAGTGGACAAAGAATTAGAGGTTATTGGATTACTAATTGCTGCGAGCTCATATTACATACCAATAATTAATAATGCTGCCTCTATTTTGAATTCTCGGTTGGACGGTCCTCTTTGGCAGTATGGGAGCGATAGACGAGAAAGATGCAGTGCGTATATAGCAAAGTTAACGTCAGAGATGTCGGAGTATTATCGACGGCGTGATATTCGTTGAAGGTAAGCCACAAGAAGATGACGAACTAGTTTATGCTGGTGAAATTCTGGATACTATGGGAACTCCAAAGAGTGCTTATGCCAAGAAACTGAGAGCCAGACGGCTAATCTGTCGAGTTTGCAAGTTGAAATTTACAACCCGGAGAGAAACTCAAGCGCACATTAAGCGCGAACACAGGAAACTTCAAACTCGTCGGAAATAGATTCTTCGTTTTACAAGGTTCCCTCGTTACTTACGTGTATATTCATGTATATTCATTATAATAGCGATTTTGATATGACACAATGGAAGCTCCTTCCTATTTCGTATCAAGCTAACAATCAAGCATATGATTCGTTTTGAACTTCTTGTTGTTGTTGCTGTTGATTGCAATTATTTAATCCATTAATATGACTTCGCAATACTTGAATTTGATTCTGTAGATATGAAATCTCATTTCTCTTGTTATTGCATGTTACAGATAACTGACATACACTTCTACGCTACGGGATAAATATGGCACTAAGGAAAGAGGCCTTACATCATCAATGAACTGAACTAGACTAATATCCTTGAGTTACCTTCATCCGTCATATCCTAGTTTTTTGATTTTTTATACTAATTTTTCACACACT
>DATDNG010000023.1:0-3620 GCA_036518375.1 Nitrososphaeraceae archaeon
TTATGCTCCAATTAAAGAAGGACAAAACAGGATAAGTGCAAGAATCAGTTGTGAGACTAACACACTGAAACAATTTGCCCATGTAAATGTGACAGGTGTAGCACAGTAGTCATATAATAATCATCATCATTTGCATCGCCATAGAATATATACCTCCAAAGTCGCACTTTCAATCTAGAAGGTTTTGAAGGTACGTCATAGCCTATTAATAACCAAGAAGAAGGCTTTTCAATAGTCATAAATATACTTGTAATTATATAACTTCCTATTTTTATAACCATTCGCCATTTAATAATTCGAGATCATAACTTCTACATACAATACATTAGACTTCTAATAATAGCTGCATAACAGAAGGATTGTAATAGCGATTGGCTCTTACCCTAGGATCCGTCTTCTAATGTAGTTATATAGATGACAGCAGCTGCATTTGAATGTAACAGCCATTACGTTTTAATAGTATGAACTACTATAAAATAGATAGGTAACATTATCATGAAAATAAGTGCTCTATTATCAGACTATGATGGAACCTTATGCCCATGTTCTGTTAATCCTAATGAGGATACTATGCCAGAAAGACTAAATGATGTATTATTAGATATTTCAGAGAAGATTCCTGTTTGCATTGTATCTAGCAAAGATTTTGGTTTTCTTCATAAAAGAATAAAGTTTGCTAATATTCTTTCGTGTATTTTAGGTATTGAAACTTTGCATCTAAAAAAGCATCTAAATGCTAAAATGATGACAATGCAAAATGCAGAGACAACAACAGCTGCTGCTACTACTATTACAGATTGCAATAACTTTAGCTGTATTGCAGATCATCACATACTAATAGATGACAGGATACTGCAACAAAATTCAAGAGCGTTGGATTGTTTGGCTAATGATATACTATTACATTTTAAAGATGTATCCATTGACATAAAATATATTAGCAATAACCAAATTTTGGCAGGTATTACTATAGACTGGAGACATTTACAAGATTGGGAATCTTTCAAAAAGACATCTGAACCATTCTTAAAAAAAGCAATCGAGAAGCAACAAAAACTATCTTTTAACGGAAATACTCTCTACACCCAAACTTATGCTACACATCCTTTCATTGATGTATATGCAGTTAAATGTGGTAAAGGCATGGCCTTTGATAGTATTGCCTCTGAAATTTCCTATGTTAAAGGCAAAGGGCATAAGATAATAATGTATTTAGGTGATTCAGAGAACGACAATCCTGCATTTAAAAAATCCGATGTTTCAATTGGAGTGCTATCTGATGATAGATTGAATCCAAAATTGGATTGTGAATATACTGTTAGCTTTGATAATCTAGCAATATTTTTGAAAAAGCTTTTGGATAATGATTTGGTATTTTCAGATGATCTTCTTATAGATAATAATAATAATCAAATAATGACTTTTAGATTACCAACAGCAAATCAATCTTAAGATGGTGATTTACCAGATGGATACTTTCCCACAAATAAGAACATTCCAGTTATGGCAGCTAGTGAAGTGATTATGCTATAATAGACACCTACATTTACATTGTATTTGTCCCATAGAAATCCAAATATAATATTACTTATAAAAAAGCCCGAGCCAATAACAAGGTTATATATTCCATATGCTGTGCCACGCAGCTCTGATGAAATGTATCTTGGTATTATTGCTCTTTGCAATGTTTCTGAAATGCCCATATAAAGACCAAACACAGCTGCCAATACATATGCATAAAGAAAGTTTCCAGTTAGTGTGATCATAAGCAAAGATGAGACGGCAAAAGCTGCATATCCTATTGTCAATACTTTTTCCTTTCCAATTTTATCTGCTAACATCCCAGAAGGAATACCAATCGCAGTATGCGAAATGTTGATTACTGCATACACTAACGGTATGACATTTTTGTTTATTCCTAAACTTGAGGCCTTTAGTAAAATAAAAGAGTAGTTGAAGGCACCGATACTAAATATGCCTGATATGATAAGTAGAAGAACAAATGGTCTATTTCTTTTCAAAACATTTCCAAAGTTTGAAAGAGTGCCGGTTGTATTAGAAAACCTTATAGCTACTTCTTTTACAATAAATACCAAAATGATAATTCCGATGGCACCAGGAATTAAAGAGACAAGAAATATTCCACGAATATCTATTATCTGAAGAAGAGCAAAGGCACCAACTGGCCCAACTATAGCTCCCATTTGATCAAGTGTTCTATGTATTCCAAAAGCCTTGCCAGCAGCTGATTCTGAAACCGAATCAGCTATCAAGGCATCTCGGGGAGCAGTTCTCACCTTTTCCTATTCTATCACATGCCATAACAATAAAAGCATCAAGCCATCCTGATGTTACTGCAAAAAAGGGTTTGCTAACCGTAGATAAGCCATAGCCTGCAAGAACAAAAATTTTTCTTTTCCGTAATTTATCAGATAAAGAACCTGAAACCATTCTAAAAGCATAACTGATAAGCTCTGCTGAACCCTCAATACCTCCAAGAATTGTCCTTGATGCTCCAAGATTAGTAACTATGAACAAAGGCAATATTCCTAAAATCATTTCTGTAGAAAAATCAGTAAAAAAGCTTACAAAACCTAGAGCAATAACATTGCGGATTCCAATAGGCTTGTCACTTTGATCGTAATTGTCTTTTATTGACAATGTTCAAGAACTACCATATTGAGCTTGGTGATTCTCGATATAATATTGTCTTTTATTAGTTCTGACTTGATCATTATGTGTTGTTCTACTAGATTGATATAAAGTATCTCTGACATAATTTTTGATATCTCTATGTATTGTATATTGTAGTCCCTCCTATTGTTATATGTTTTAAATAATAATCCCCTATATCCTAGAACTTTCTATTTTATAAATGAGGCTAAGAAAACCAGTCTACATAAATGACACTCGTACTCTTACTACTCACCAAAAGGTGCCTGAACGGCTATATTTCCTTAAATAATGTATAACTATACAGAATATTATTTGTTATAACTTAACAGTATCGTAAAGGAACTGCTTCACGTTTAGCCTATATCTGTCTGGACTGGAGCATCTATACCATATGCGATATCACAGGAAGGACAGATAAAATTGGTTTTAACTAATGATTTAGTAGATCTACTAATGCACATGATTTGAAGAATATACTGTAGAACAGACAAGGCAACGGTAGTCTATAGCTCGAATAGGCAACTACGTACCTAATCCAAAAAGAACCGGTGCAGAATGCTATATTATTATTAGATGCTTTTTAGTAAAAATCGAACAAGCAGACGGTTATATGATTTAAGGAAATGACACGACCAATGCTATATCTTGATTGCATTTTCTTGGGAATCATTATCTGAGTCCGTAGTATTCTGTAATAATTTGGGCATACCAATCCGATTTTAATAAAATTCACATAACGCTAATAGTCAAAAGCATTATCTAATCATTTTATGACATTCTTCAGCACATCTTCTACATGCCTGAGCACACAGTCTGCAGTGTTCCATGTCGGTATATTTTTCACATTCTTCAGCACATTCATTGCAGATATCTGCACAAATAGCGCAAATCTTTTTTGAATGTTTACTATCTCGTGACATAAAGTGGGATGCTGTTTCACAGAT
>DATDNG010000024.1:0-3321 GCA_036518375.1 Nitrososphaeraceae archaeon
CAGTTCTCACAACTTCTTCTTCGGTCTCTCCTGCCACAATATAATCGCAATCCTCATAACACCAAACTTCACGGCATGACAATAACTTTTTCATGTTTCTTATTATACAGCATCTATAGGTAGGCTACTATTATAGACTAATAAAATCTAGTTATGATTTATACAAACGGTTTATGACTGATTATTCAAAGCCTTTTAGAAAAGCATACAAAAGACAAGCAAGTACAGCTATTTATGATGTAACTACAATGCAAAAGTGAGGAAATAATATACTCTTATTTAGCATATAATAATCGGTTAGTTGTCCATATGTTTTGCTTGATTAGATTATTTATATATTTACTAGCTTTTGATTTTCTATTGCCTTCCTAATAAAGCAGCTTTAGGTATCATCCATGACAGGAGCCACTATTTCATAATTGATCTACTTGTTTTCAAGAAGCAAACTTTGTTTTTGTTTATCCCTTATTTTTTGATATGATTCAAAAGCATTTATAGCTGGCTTCTGATGCTGCAGTAGTCAAAGAATCATTTCAGGAGTACTAATGGGATTGCATTTATAAAATATTGACGGAAATATTCAGTAAAGTATTAGTGCTGTTAGTATTAGCCTATGAGTATTTTCTTCCAAAGTTGAAGTCCTTTATTGACTGGCCATTCTTAAGCAAACATTCCATAGCTTTGTACTCTTCCTCTTCTACTAGTATGCTATAGAACAACATTAGTAACAGCATAGGTATTATTATATATCAGCAGCAGTTTTTACAAATCAAAAATATGTTTTACTAGCAGTAAAATAGAACGGTTTTAGTTAACAGGCCTAAGAAGAAATTATGTCAAAAAATAACAAAACAATTGGAATAGTAGCCACCATAGCCGCTGTTGCAACTATAATGGCATTTGCAAGCTTCTTCACAACAGCAACAACAACAAAAGTTTATGCTCAGGCAAACACTACAGGAAACGCTACTTCAGCAAAGCCAGCATCATCATCATCTTCTTCTATGCAGTCTCCAGCTGAATCAGTTGCTAATATGACTGGTAATGTGACAATTCAAAAGACAGGAGTATCAAGTACAGATCCTCTGCCAGGTCATTCAGCTCATCAGTTAGTAATGGCACTTCCTCCAAGAAGTGATGGAAAAGTGTGGGTTGGTACTGTAACATGGACTGCAAGCAAGCCAGTAGAAGTGGTAGTATTGCATATGTATAATTCAAGTGTAACTGCAGATGCAGCTCATGGCCAACCATTGACAGCTCCATTTGGAAATGGCAGCGTGGCAATAAGCTTGGTAAAGACACCTAGTGGAACACCTGTAGCTTCTGGTTCTATGCCCTTTGCAGGAAATGCAGTTGCATTCCATACATTAAATGGAGACAAATTCGTAGTGACATATACTGCAGATGCGACACCAAAACAACTGACAAAATGATAACAAGAGAATAATAATAATGTAGAAAGAAAAAACAGACATAAAAAATACAAATATTCACATCATTTTTTTTGGAAAAAGCGCTTTTCAATTCACATCTGCGAAGGTCGTTATTCTAATAAACAAAGCATTATCATTAACCTTTTAAATATTACAGTAGATTTCTTGCTTGATTAGGGGCCTTTATTTTATTTTTATTTTTATTTTTATTGTTGTTCGTCATTCTCCAGTCTAATCATTTATCCATGGCGAGAGGTATTGATAATATTTATCAATGAGGTTATAGCAATATTGTAAAAGCCAGATCTAGGTTATAATCTCCTAATACAATATACACATATAATAATTAAATAGACTGCATAACGGAAGCTCTAGCTGATCACCTTTTCTAACACTTTATACAGCAGCCCTACATATCTTGAAGTGAATACTAAAGATAAGAAGAAGAACCAACTGGCAAAGCACTGATAATGATTCAGAAAATGAGATTGTACTATTTGAAATTCTATACATGGTAATTATGCTTTGGGTTGGATATGTTACGATAAGGTAAAAGCACGAGCACAAGGTAAAAGGACTATTTAACGTACTTAGTGTATAATGACTATTACAAAAAAACGTATTTACCTGTCCTACTATTCCTATGAGCATAAGAAATGCAGGTGATATCTTAACTCAATTTATTAATAGTGCCAAGTCACATTGTTGACAAGAGTAGCATAGCTTATCAAAATCGTAGGGATCACGTGGACATTGTCTTCATAAATGATTGCTATCTGATTGATGCAGCAGATTAGTAATAATTATAATAGTAATTATAATAATAAATATCGGAACAACAATTTTTGGGACACATGTTTAGGAGAATAACTCTTACTATAGCAATTTTTCTTATTTCTATTATTTTACCTCACATGAACAACAACAACAACATGGCATTTGCAAATCAAGTAATAACTATACTTTCTGGAGCAAGTGATACTAGTGGACAGGTATTATTTGATACAACATTCTATTCTTTAAAAAGAAATACTCAATTAGCATGGCTGAATAACGACAATGTGGGTCATAGAATAATAATAACAACAGCAGAAAATGGCACCCATATATTTGACTCGGGAATCATAAAACCAAAAAATTCATTTTCTTATAGATTTTATACTCCTGGGACATATCGTTTTTCATCTCCAGATTTTCCCAATAAATATGGAACTATAGTAGTTACAAACGATATCTCTAACGTTGTTACTTCCCACTTGAAAAATAATGTAGACATCCAGGTGACACGCTATCCATCTAAACCAAAAGTGGGCGAACTAACGCATTTTATAATAACTTTTATAAAAGCAAACAGTCAGGAAAATCAAGAACATATTGACTACAAATTTACGATTAGTGATTCAAATGGAAAACTGCTGTATACTACAGGAGTATCACGTCATTCCACGTCAGGTGTCGAATCAGTATCGTATAGGTTTGATCATGCAGGCAACTTTATATCAGCAGTAACCATTTATGCAATATTATTCCAACCTGTCATTGAAGACCAAGCAAATTCTACTATTGAAGTGACAGGATAATTTTAAAGTCATGATCTATTCCTATCATTATCATCATCATTTTTCTTGCCATAACTAGATGCTAATTCTACTAATCGAAAGAGCTATAGAATATGTTAAGGATGGAACTGAAGGTTTTGATGATTGATTATCATCCATGTAGCAAAAGCACACTTGTTGATTGTAATATAGTTCGTATTTATCAATGGATGACATTGTTCATATTTTTACATAATTTGTCCAAATCACAATCTAAAGTAAGCATTTTGAAATTCTTGGTAAGTAGGAGGAAAGGTGCCTTAACTTAACAGGGCCTTTGATAAAGTAAT
>DATDNG010000025.1:0-2752 GCA_036518375.1 Nitrososphaeraceae archaeon
AGAGTGGATCAGTATTTACAGAAAAGAAGGAAAAGATTCCTTTGGCAGATATATGAGAGAGATCGAAGACCACCAAATAGAAAAAATTGGAAAAGAGATTCGCAAAATGATGTGGCCAAATGAGCCCGTTTAGCACAACAATTATTTTGACAAAGTAAAAAAGTAAGGATCCCTTGAAGTAGGTTTTAGGCGGGCCTGATAGAGCCAACGGCGCCAATCTGCTGGGATCATTACGTAGTCCAGTTTATCAAACTACTGAATGATAATCAACTGCGTTTATGACAAGTTGTTATTTTTGCGAGAGGTCGGATATTTGTAAAAAAATAAGGTACTTAAGTCATGTTATCCTGTGCTGTGCCCCATATATTGGGGTATTTCCAAAGTGGCTCTCAGTTTTGCTTGGGTCGACCCAAATACTTACTGCACTATTGCCCATCAGTTTTATAGAAATTGGTACATCCGTAGCAGGCCCTTTCTTTAGTGATACAGTAGCTGTTCCATTATAAGTAGTAGAATTATTATTTTTTGTTGGATTACCATTTATCTTAAAATCTGTTATAGTATGCTTGTGTGCCGCACTACCATTCAACATAAACATATTAAATGTGGCATTAAACGTTGGAGAGTTGGAATTCATATTTTTAAAGTCCCATGCACCTGAAGTTACCCATGCTGGCTTTCCATCTTTTCCATTTTGTATGCTAGCTATTGTTCCCATTTCAGTATCTGACTTTTGTGCATTTGCCATTGATAATGGAATGCTAAGTGCTCCGATGGATAGTATCATTACTCCTATCACAACTATGATAGATGGTTTAACTGGTAGTGCCAGTCTGTTGTTTTTTGTTATCATCAAAAAATAGCTAAGTAAATAACGTATAAGAAGTTTCTGTATTCTGATCGAACCAAATAATCATCCAATAGTTTGTAAGATGGGTTCCTGAATTTAGAATTTATCAATACATACAACCTATTTGCTATACCTACTTAAGCTATTACATATATATACTACTAACTGATGAGCCTCCGTATGAAACAATATTTTTACGATTTGCTATTTCCTATTCCTTAGTAACAATTTCAGCAATATCTCTTCCATAAACGTCTTTGAATTCTCGAGGCTTTGCATCTTTAAATATGTCCTTGCTACAATATTTGATAGAGTATGCAGCCATCATATCCAAAATTGGTTGCAATGCCAGGCCCTTTTCTGTTGGATAATATTCTATTCTTATTGGTTTTTCATGCGAGTAAACCTTACGCTTTATTAACCCAAGCTTTTCCATCTCTCTCAATCTTACTGATAGAGTCTTGGGATTAGCTTTTTCAATTGAATTTAGCAACTGGTTAAATCTATTTTGTTTGCCATTTATCATATTTCTTAAGATTAAAACTGTAAATTTTTTGCCTATAGTTTTAAAAGTGTTGTTAATGGGACAAGACTTCATTTCAATGACAGTATCCGAGGGATTTATTATTTGTGCAATAGCATTTTTGACGTTAGCAGGCCTAGCAATTTCCATAGCTACTATAAAACACAATCATCTTATATAGTTACCTTTGTATAGTAAGTAAACTGCATGCAAGAGTAACCAGCTAACTAACCAATATGTAACTTTCATGTTTATATACGATTACTGTATTATAGTTACTTATGGCAAAATATCCAAATTTAATTTCTGAATTCAATAATAATAATGATTACAAAACCAATAAGAGGGATTCTTCTATTAACCCGCATCTGCAAAAATGTTCGAGCTGTAAAAGCAGTCAAATAATTACAGATATTGAGTCAGGAGAGATTGTTTGCAGCAACTGCGGCCAGGTAATCTCGAATAATGCGCTAGAAGACAACAGGCCAGAATGGCGTAGTTTTGGTGCAGAGGAACAGGCCAACAAAATTAGAACAGGTATTCCAACTTCTCTTGCAAGACATGATATGGGGCTTGCTACGGTCATTGGGACTCCTGACAGGGATGCTAGCGGACATAAGATAGATGCAGCGATGCGCTCTATGATGGAAAGGTTAAGGACTTGGGATGCAAGGACACAGGCTCATAGTTCTACTGACAGGAACCTCAGGCACGCTTTTTATGAACTAGATAGGCTGAAAGATAAACTTGGACTATCAGATACAATAGTTGAAAAAAGCGCATATATCTATAGAAAGGCTCAGGAAAGAATGCTGATACGCGGCAGAACGATTTCAGGAATTTTAGCTGCCGCAATATACATTGCATGTAGGGAACTGGGAACCCCAAGAACATTAAAGGACATTGCTGCAGACAGCGCCATAAAACTCAAAGAAGTTGCTCGAAGCTATAGAATACTCTACTTTGAGCTTGACCTCAAAATGCCTCTGGTCGATCCAATGAAATGCATTGTCAAAGTGGCAAATAAAGCTAAACTAAGTGAAAAAACAAAAAGACAGGCAGCAGAGATGATGAGGATGGTAAACAAAAGAGAACTGTCTGCAGGAAAAGATCCCATGGGTCTGGCAGCATCAGTATTATATTTAGCAAGCCTAAGAAATGGCGATGGTATAACTCAGATGGATATAGCTGATGCAGCTGGTGTGACTGAAGTTACTCTCAGAAACAGAACAAAAGATTTGAGAAATAATTTTTTAAACTAGGTTCGAGTCAAATTTGACCGTTTCTTTTTCTGCGGCATTCTTTCCCTGCGTTCCAATGGCTTCTTCCCTCTTTCCTCGAACAAACGAGTCTATTTTAGCAGTTAGTGCTGAACTTGA
>DATDNG010000026.1:0-6574 GCA_036518375.1 Nitrososphaeraceae archaeon
ATTTTTTTCCGTTCTTGATCATCGTCTTCCCTGGACTTTCATCAGTTCCACCAAATAAGCTACCAACCATCACTGAAGATGAACCGGCTGCTATTGCTTTAGTAGCATCTCCCGAAGTTCTAATACCTCCGTCAGAGATTATAGGGATATCGTATTCTTTTGCAGCTTTAACGCTGTCCATGATTGCCGTTAGTTGCGGAACACCTGACCCTGTAATTACTCGTGTAATACAAATTGAACCAGATCCCACACCAACTTTTACTGCATCCACACCAGCTTTAATCAAATCACTTGCTCCTTCACCGGTCGCAACATTTCCAGCAATAAGTTCACAATTAGGAAAAGCCTTCTTGATCATATGCACTGTGTTGATAGCATTGTCACTATGACCATGAGCGATATCTACTACTATGATGTCAGAACCTGATTCTAAGAGCGCTTCTGTGCGTTCCAAATAATCACCTTTCACTCCAACTGCCGCTCCAACAAGCAATCTCCCCTTTTTGTCCTTCGAAGCATGTGGATATTGATCCATTTTCAAAATGTCTTTACTTGTTATAAGTCCAACTATCCTGTTCTTGTCATCAATTACAGGCAACTTTTCAATTCTATGATCGTGTAGAATTTTTTTGGCTTGTTCTATGGTGGTTCCATGCTTTGCAACAATGACATCTTTGCTCATCAGATCCAAAACTTTGCTCTGCAAATTCGTCTCAAAAGTAATGTCCCTCCGTGTAATAATACCAGCAAGTCTTTTTCCATCCTCTTCAACTAATAAACCTGACACGCCATATTCATGCATCAGATTCTTTGCATCCTGAACCATCATATTGGACTGAATAGTATATGGCTGTTCTATCATAACTGATTCAGAACGTTTCACTTTTAGAACCTCATCTACTTGATCTGCAATAGTCATAAATCTATGAATAACACCAATACCGCCTTCTCTTGCTAAAGCGATAGCCATACTAGATTCTGTGACGGCATCCATATTTGCGCTAATAAGTGGTATATTCAATGTAATATTACGGGAAAGTTTTGTTTTCAAATCAGTCTGAGATCTAGAAATTACAGGTGATCGTTTGGGGACAAGAAGTACATCATCAAATGTTAGGCCGTCTTTAATTTGCAATCGCTGCGTAGGAATTAAGTTAATTTAGGATTATAAGCGTTTAGTTTGGTTTATTCTTAATAATATCTCAATGGCGTAATGGTATATCAATCCATCCTTAATGAATGCCTCAAAATAGCATTATTGATGTGTATTATAATATGAACGATATTGAGACTACGTAAGTAATCTATTGTCAATTCTATGAGTAGCCTTACCGGAAATACAAATCCATACCGCATGATTACCAATCATATTGCAAACATCAGAAATCATCCTAATACAGTAGCTCTAACATTGTAAGTGTTTGTACAGTCTCTTTAACATCGTGTGTTCTGATTAGGTTTGCACCATTTAATACAGATATTATTTCAGATGCTATCGACGGTGCTAATCGTTCCTCAGTTTTCAACTGAAATAATCTGCCTATAAATGATTTTCTGGAGACCGAGATACAGATCGGTTTTGAAAATACCTTAAGCTTCCTTAACTTTGAGATGACTTCGATATCACGTGTATACCATGCCACATCTTTGATTTTTGTAAAGAATGAATTTCTACCTTCTGCTCTGAAAAACCCTATGGACGGATCAATAAGTATATTTTTATCATGAATCCCCGCTCTTTTTGCTATCTCTAGGCTTTCATTTAGAATATTTATGGTATTAGATATGTTGCCTAAAGTAGGGGAGGATCGGTTGACACCAGAAGCACCAAGAATCACTGGTATTTTGGTCTTTGACACCACGTGACCCATATTTTGATCATACTTTAGTCCCGTAATATCATTGATGGCATCGATGCCATATTTAATAGCCTCTTTAGCCACTTCAGATCTAGGAGTATCAATCGAAATGGGTAAATTGCAACCTTTCTTTACTGCTGCTATAGCATATTTCACTCTTTTTGTCTCTTCTTCAACTGAAATAACGGTTTCAAGATAGGGTGCTGTAGACATTGCACCAATATCTATAATGTCGGCTCCATCTTGCTGCATCTTTCTAGCTGTATTAGCAATTTGTTTAGCAGTAGTTTTAATGGAGTTTTTATAAAATGATTCTGGACTTATGTTTATTATCCCCATCACTTTAACGGGTACCTTGTCTCTGACTACTACTCTGCCAATCGATGTCAATTAGGAACATTTTTTCTATTGCGCCCTTTAACCATTTCCTGTAACTCTAAAATTCCTCCTGTAACTCTAATTTGTAATAGTATCAATGTATGTATATTTACAATATATTGGAAAATTCCAACCGAAGCCAATAAAAGAGTGGTATATGAATTGCAAGTGTGGTTCTCATAAAGTAGGTGTAACATAGAACTAACATCCTTATAATGCCGAAGGATAATCATAAAAATAAGATTTACATTTACAACATAATTATGATGACTATCCTCTCGACTTTGAGATCTTGTTATAGATAGATAGATCCTCAAAATAGTAGTATTTACTTGAGTAAGCACAAGATCCTTGCTGAGGACTTTCAAAAATCAAACCAGCATATTACCGGGAAAATGAAACTGACCACTTAAAACGTCCTATGATTTACATATCAACAAAGGTTTTTCCATACTCATACTAGGATGCTTCAGGAACTCATAATCTTCATCATATGTCTTAATATAGTTTATATATTATGTCAGCCGGCTCTTCCTACACCTCATTAGCATCCACTATATCTGGAATTTGCTGCAATAAATCTTCTTCGATAATCCCTCGCCTGATTTTTTTGAAATATTCATAAATACTGAAAATCTGTGGCCTGCGATCATTTGGATTGAGCAACGTTATTCTTATATCGATTTTTACTCTACAAGTAGTTTACTTGTAATATCTTTTACTACTATTGACTTGATATTAACAAATTCTTTGATACCAAATTCAGATAATTCCCTGCCTATACCTGAGTATTTGGTACCACCAAAGGGAAGTCTAGGATCGGACTTTACCATTTCATTTATCGATACAATGCCGCTCTGAATTCGCCTTGCAAGATGTGACCCTCGCTCAATATTGTTTGTCCAGATACTTGCTCCTAAACCAAACTCAGTGTTATTTGCTTCAATGATAGCTTCCTCTTCGTTATTGACAACAATGATTGGAGCTGCCGGCCCAAACACTTCCTCTTTTATCACATTCATTTCGTGATTCACATTTGAAATTATTGTTGGCTCGTAAAAATATCCATCCCCATTAATTGCCTTGCCCCCTGTTAGTATCCTAGCACCCTTCGTTTTTGAATCTTCTACCTGATTTGACAATGCGTCCCTTTGATTTTTTCTAACCAATGGCCCAACAGTTGTCTTTGAATTCATTGGATCGCCAATGACTTCTGCATTAGTATTTTCAACGAATAACTTTGAAAATTTTTCTGCAATTTCTTTTACAACAATAAACCTTTTTGCAGCAATGCAGCTTTGACCAGTATTAAGGAGCCGTGCTTGAGTTGCCATATGTGCAGTTTGGTTGAGGTCTGCATCTTCAAGGACGACAAAGGGATCACTTCCACCCAATTCTAACACAACCTTTTTCAAATCTTTGGCTGCAAGCTCTGCTATTCTTCTCCCTGTGTTAATGCTTCCAGTAAGCGAAATCCCATCAACTTGTGATTGTATTAGTGCTTCACCTGCTCGATAATCTCCAATAATAGATTGGAACACATCCTCTGGAAATCCGGCGTCTTTGAATGCCTCTTCGATTTTTAGGGCGCTACCTAATGATACGCTTGAGTGTTTCAGAATTCCTACGTTGCCCGCTGTTAATGCTGGAACAGCATATCTCATAACCTGCCAGAACGGAAAATTCCATGGCATAATACCGGCTACTACTCCAATAGGTTCAAATGAGACAAAACTTTTGCGAAATTCTGTCGGAATCAATTCATCTCTCAAGAAACTCTCAGCATGGTCAGCATAATAATCGCAAACCCATGCACATTTCTCTATTTCCGCTATTGATTGTCTTATAGGCTTGCCCATTTCTTCTGTAATGAGTTTTGCATATTCGTCTTTGTTTTTTCTCATTACTCTGCCCAAGCTTCTCATATGGGCAGTTCGCTCAGAAATGTCTAGTTTACCCCACTTCTCAAAAGCTGCCTTCGATTTCTTCACCCTTTGACTTACCTCCGCACTACTAATGTTATCATAAGTTGCAATAACTTTACCAGTGGCCGGATTGATTGTTTCAATTTTATTAGACATACTTTGAGGTGCTTTAAGATATAATATAAATGAAATTTTTGTATTCACATTGCCGCGCCAGATTTAGAAGTAGTAGATGATAGTAGATTGTAAAAATCCGACATTTCGTCCTGAGAACAGCTTTAACAGACTGGTTGACTCCTGAGATGCGCTTGTGAATTCTCGCAGTTCGTATACTTCATATACACACCTTTGTTTCGCATCAGCACATTCTCCTTTGCTCTAGATATTGTCATCTTCCTCATTTCAAGCCTTTTTCATCCAAGCAGAGAAGATCCTGGATCTTTCTCGCGTAATTGCGGAAAACGCCCCGAGTAATATTTGAACAGCATATATTGGTCAATTTGCAGGTGTAATACTTATCTTTGCAGAAAGATTTGTCACTCTGGCACCAGCTGCTATAGCTCTGCATGAACAATATATCCCAATCCTGACGGTGTTATCAGGAAGAACCTATTGTATTTAATACAATGCAGATAGTAGGATGTATTTAGAACCTATCCGAAAAGTCCTCCTGCTCTATAAGTAATCCATACACAAGCAAAATGTAGCATGGCTATATAGTCTAGAGTGTTTCTCCCATCTTGTAAGCAATCGTCTAAACCTATTCATCCAAGAATGTGTTCTCCCAACCTACAATCTTGATCTATATGTTGGTATTCTTTTTCTTTTGTTATCTTTTCTTCCTCTTATTAACCTGATATGGATTGTATAACCATAATCTTTTAGTAATTCATATACTTCGGGAAAGTCATTCATAGCCTTTGTCCATACACATGTGTTGCTTTAATGTTACGTTACTGTTGGTTCAGGTCTATGGACTACTATGCTTTGTAGTGTTGCTTTAGTCATCCTCATATCATCATGTCTATTGACAGCATCGACAGTTACACCAATAGGTGCTCCTTTGCCGTCTAAGACTACTATACTTCGCTTAGTACCAGATTTAGCTCTGTCTGTGGGACTTGGGCCTGTACCTTTTTCCCAAAAAGTACCTTTGTAATTATAACACCATCCATCAACTGCCATTTCTAATCTATTCTATTATTCTTATCATACAACAATGACAAGCCATTAATCCAAATACGTTTGAATACATCAGCCTTTCTCCATTCTTGAAATCTGCCATGTACTGTACTGGAAGCACTAAGACTACGTGGAAGTGCTTTCCATTGACAGCCAGTACGTAAAACATAGAAAATAGCACTCATAGCCTTCCTGTCGTTCATTCTTGGACGACCAGCTTTCTTCTTCTTTTTAGTTGGTGGTGACAGCAGCAATGGGACAATCTTATCCCATAATACATCAGGTATTTCATACAATGAATTAACACCTGTAATTTCTGATATCACTACAAATCATAAGATAGTGTGTAGTATGGCTTAGCTTTGTCGTCCAAACATAGTATGCCTAAAACTCAACAAATATCAAGTACTTTTCGGATAGGCTCTTAGTAAATGCGAGATGTTCATTACTACTTTAACTAGGATTCTTATTGACCTTTTTTTTGTCTATTCCCAAGAATTTTCCTTGGCGGAGGGCTATCGTTTTCATGTCCGGGATGTGATCTGATATGGTACCAATACCCTGAATTTACGATTGCGTTCTTGCATACAGGGCAGTTTGCATAACCACATTTATGATATCCTACAAACATTGGATGAATTATTAGATTGCATTTCTCACATTTACTATTTTCCAAAATATACTCAGTTTCTTTAGGCACCAAGTACAATTAGGATGTATCGGTTAGACGACCAACATATATTATGGATGCAGTGGCGGTATTCGGGCTTGTTGAACTCCAATAAGATATAAAAAATAAAAGAAATCAAGTCATAAATGGCAAGAGTTGTTATAGGTTCTGATCTTGTTCTCTATGATCAATGTTATATAAAACTCCCATTCAAGCAATTTAAAATAATACGAATGAAACTGCTTTATTGTATATTGCTGATATATAAACGGTAAGATATATGGATCAGGGAGAACCAGGTTTAGATTACGGTGATACTAATTTGAACCCCTTAGTATGCGACTTGTGTAAAAAAACTTTTGATAGCTTAGATAAACTAGGTGAACATCAAAAAACAGAGCATGACATGTAATGATAACAATTCATTAATTATGGATAACGATAGACGAAATATTACATAGCCTTTCATGACATCGCATCTATTTCATTATATGGACATGAGGATTACATTGAAATAAATGGTACAAATACCTCTCATTATTCATAATTATGTTCCCAGG
>DATDNG010000027.1:0-4661 GCA_036518375.1 Nitrososphaeraceae archaeon
ATATCATGTTGAATACATCTCTATATACAGATAGAATTTTAAGTGACAGGAGAACTGGATAATACTACTACTAAGACAATATGCTATTAACCTTACAATCACATTCAAAGCTCAATAATGGAGTAGAAATCCCTCTTCTTGGTCTAGGAGTATATCAGTCATCTCCAGGCAAGACCACTGAACGCGCTGTGAGCTACGCATTGAAGATTGGATATCGCCATATTGATACTGCTTCTCTCTATGGTAATGAATCAGATGTAGGGAGTGCTCTGCGTCAAAGTGGACTTCACAGAGAGGAAGTGTTCATTACTACAAAGGTGTGGAATAGCGAACAGGGATATGATAGAACACTACAATCCTGTGAAATAAGCTTAAGACAGCTTGGATTAGCCTATGTAGATCTCTACCTAATCCATTGGCCTGTACCTGGGATGATCATGGAGACATGGAAGGCAATGGTTGAACTATTGCAAGAAGGTAAAGCTAGATCTATTGGAGTTAGCAACTATACAATTGGCGACTTGCAAGAGATACTCCAGAACTCAAAGAATGACCGTGTTGTGGTACCTGCAGTTAACCAAGTTGAATTTCATCCTTTCTTATACCAAAATGAGTTGTTACAGTTCTGCAAAAATAATAACATAAAGCTTGAAGCCTACAGTCCTTTGACAAGAGCTAAGAGACTCAACCACTCAACTGTTGTAGCAATAGCGAAAAAATATAGCAAAACGCCAGCTCAGGTATTGATTCGATGGAGCTTACAACATGATGTGGTGGTGATTCCAAAATCAATACACCAAGATCGGATTAGGGAAAACAGCCAAGTATTTGACTTTCATCTTGAACCGGAAGATATGAATCTACTAGACTCGTTAAATGAGAACTTGCAAACAGTGTTTTTGGATTAGTAGTAGCAGCAGTCAAGAAGACGATCATTATATAGAATGGTTTTCCTTGTGGTAGCAGTAATGGTACTATTCAGCGTTATTGTCTTTTCAAATATGTTTTTCTGAATTCCAGTTGTGGAAATGATACCCAAATGCCGGTTCATTTGCCCCTGTTCAACTCCATAGGAGTTGCCCCTGTCACTGATAGTGATTCTAATTTGGCATTATTGCAGATAGGACAATTCAGTATTGTTGTGGCACTGCTGTTATTTATCAAACAAGTTGCACACCAAAAGCAGGCTTTACATAATAGAAAGTGTGTCTGGTGACTTGCAGCATTTTTATTATTATGTTTATTTTTATTATTATGCTTATTACTATTTTGACTGGAAGTTTTATTATTAATATTATCGTCAGCAATAATGTTGTAGCATTTATAATTCTGGAACAGGGATTCCCTAACTGCTTTCTCAACTGACATTAGCGCCGGATTTAAGACATGACTAATAAACTTGAGTTAACAATGTTAAGTGTGAAAACCTTAGTTATCTGCAATAGGAGCATAATTTGAGGTCGTTGTGATGATAAAATAGTTATTTTTATATTGAATATTTTAAATATGGAATCTCTGCCCTCGTGCCCTCAAAGATGAGGTATACAGGCCTCAAATATGGACCTCGTTCTCCTTGTTTCTCCAATTTCATCTAAAGTTGATAATCTCTATTTTCGATTTCAGCTAGAAAATGTTGAGACTGAAAAGATCATTTTTTATGACTATTAAAGGTGTTTTCAACCCAGTCTTCTTGAATTCTTATCAGTAGATGCTTTGTAATATATCGTCAAGCTCTTCCTCTGGAATATTAAAATAATCAAACATAGATCTTATTAAATTGCCATTTGACTTGTCGTATTTATTAGGGTTAAGCCTTGACTTTACAAGTGTTTCTGAAATTTGTGTTAACAAAATTTGTGCAAAGTAGTTCCACTTCTTCAAGTCTTCATCGGATCTTGAATGCAGTATTGGGATTACTTTTGCAAATGATGCAATTATGGTTATTCTATATTTTTGTAAATCTTTTTTATATGAATTACTATCAGAAATAAACCGAATTTCAGAGCAGACAATGTATTGGTATTCGTCTAAATTCTTCATGATACCTGATGTGTTACCAATACTTGGTAGCAATTCTCGTTGTGATTTTGTGTTTATCGATATACCTTCAAAAAACCCCTCTACTTTGTCTATGATTAGATCTTGCGTTGTTACTCCATCCCTGGATAATAATTTACGGCATTTTATATCATTAATAATATACTTATTGATAATTATCTGGTATACATTTACCATTAATACGAGTGAAACATATCCTTTTAAAAATTTAACTTATTCTTGGATACGATTATGCGATTAGAGGAGGAGAACATATCTAAAATTGGATGCCGGTATTTCAATGATATAGAAAAAGTTCTTTGATATACAAAAAGACTTTTTCCCACTCTTCCTATCATTAGTGTCTTTTTGAAGCTAATGCAAGGTACTACTCTTTTATCTTATTTGCTCATCACCTACATCAAAATAATGTTGGGGATTTAATTGTGATCCTCTTTTATCACATTAGTAAAATTATCGAAACTAGTATTTGAGTAAATTTTATCATCGATAACGTTAGTCAGATTAAATGCAGGATGATCATTATCAATAACATATGACCATTCCCAGAATGCAGCTCCAGATACCTTAAAGTCTTTTAATCTTTTGATATATTTCTTGAACTGTATCGCATTTATCTCTACTCCTTTCTTTATGCCTGCATTAAACTCCCCAACATATATGGAAATGTTTTTCATTAATGAAGATAATACTTTATAATACTCCATCGTTAGAACGTAAGGTGGATATGGATGAACATCAAAAATGATATTGTTTCCAACATTAAATGATGGCTTGGTCTTTGCTTGCTCCCATGGAAAATTGATTGCATAGAGTGAAGCTGATGAGGTAAAACAAAAAAATAATGTTTTATCTGTTATCATAGATATCTTCTTTACAATATAATCATGATAGTTACCTACCTTTTTAAAATCACCTTGTCTGAATACCTGAGGTTCATTTAGTATTTCAAATCCCACTGTAGATTTTTTATCTTTTACTCTCTTTATTACTACTTCTAAAAATTCCAATTGTGCATCCCAACTATCTTTGCCTTTATCCGTCTCTAGTTTTCTGTCCCACCAACCATTCCAGAATTTTTCTAGATCTCGTCGAGTAGGCGGACTTAAGGAATTTTCTATTGATGGATCTTTTTCAAAAGCTTGAATTAATAGTGAATTAGGGAAACCAATGCCATAACCAAGACAAGAGGAGCATTTCCATTGGTGGTTATCGTATACACATAAGACATCATATTTATCGGCTACTGATGAGATAACATCAAGTTCTTGGATAAATTCTTCTGAGTTCTTTTCGTAAGACTCCCAATATAGTGGAAATCTAATACATCGTATTCCAGCTTCGGCGAATATTTTGAAAGAGTCATTTATATATTCATTTGGAGGTCTCAGCGTTTCCGCTCGGTTTTGATATGACGCGCACTTAAATCCATGAAAGTTGACGCCTAATAGGAAGTTTTTCATAAAGCTCTATTCACTAGAATGTTGTAGTTTCTTGATGAACAATCTATAAAACTTTATTGGATAATTTGCATCTATATGATACCTGTGAGAAACCAAAATCACCTTTTTTGTGTTATGTTTTATTCATTTATCAGTTTGAATATATAACTGATATTTTTTGAGGAGGACAGAACCAGACAAGGATACTTTTATCAAGGATAAGATTTATCTAATTTAATAAAAATATGCCTCAAGTAAGCAGAAGCTATTATACAGTTAAAGACATCGATGTCAATATTTCAGAAATTAGTCATGGCATATACAGGATAGCTGGATTTGTAGACACATATGGGATTACTTTCAATCAGTTTTTGATTGACGACGAATACCCAATGCTCATTCACACTGGCCCTATTGGTATGTACAAGAAAATAGAAGACAAAGTCAAAGAAGTAATTCCTTTGCAGAAGTTGGCCTATGTTGCATTTTTGCATTTTGAAAGCGATGAATGGGGAGGTATGGCATTCCTTGATTCTGCTGATGCTAAATTAGTATGCAGTGACTTGACCTCAAAATTAAATTTAACTGGCTGGTATAATGTCCCAGTGGATCATATTTCTTTCTGGGATAACGAAGTCCTAAAGACAGGTAAAAGAAGATTCAAGTTTATTATGACACCGCATGTGCATCATTGGGACAGTATGATGGTATTTGAAGAAACGACAAAATCGCTCTTTCCATCTGATTTATTCATTCAACCAGGAGATAATAAACCAGTAATATCAGATGATTTGTCAAAGGCGATGATTGAACTTTACAGAGGTGCAGGAATATTTGCAAGCGAAGAACCAGTAAGACGTACTACTACAAGGCTCGTTAATCTATCACCAAATATGGTATTTCCCATGCATGGTTCATGTATTGATGATTCCACCTTTTCAAAGTATACTGATGCGATAATGGAAAACAATTTTGCATATTCAGGAATGCTGTTAGGACAAACTCTAGAATCAATTGGCTAAGATCCTTTGCTTCTTTATTATCATCAATCTTTGAGATTAAGATTGGGTAAAGATAGATAGCTGTCCATAACAATCCAAATCCAAACTGATCTCCTGCTTGAGAAAAAGTGGCAATTGCGGAAGGATCATCATCTGCTCC
>DATDNG010000028.1:0-2555 GCA_036518375.1 Nitrososphaeraceae archaeon
TCTCTTATATTTTTTATTATCGTCTCTAAATTTTCGTAATAACATGAGATAGAAGAGGAGGAAGAGACATCTCTTCCTCCTGCTCCCAACTTTGTTATTAGCAGGTTTTTAAATCTAAAAGCTTCTGCACAATCTCTTACACTCATTCCAAGACTCCTTAATTGTACCACTGTCTCTCTTATTGCAGAATAATCTGTGTCATCTAATCCCGTTTGCCACCTGGTTATTATGTTGCTTACCGAGCCAGCAGAGATTTGAACAGCCATAGCAATTTCATCTCTTGTATATCCTTGCAACCAGAGTGAGATTACTTTTCCTTCAGTTTGGGGGCTAATTCTTTTGCCCATATTTAAATAGATTTAACTTTTGTACTATAAAAATATTCTAGGCTTTTTATCCTACCCTTCAGGGATGAGATGACAAGATGGAATTACCACAAGGATATCGGCATACAATCTTTACCATTTAATGCACTGATGTTCAGTTTCGTCATTTTATTCGTCATTTTCAATTACCTTGGACTCGAAAGTATTGCTATATATATACCGGGATTTGGCTTAACAAACATGTATTTTGACGGACAATCTGACCGTCTGATAAATTTGGTGGTTACTAAATTATCAAATAAATCTCATAAGGAGATGTTTACTAGTCATCGCGTTCAAAATCTTGCTTTCAAGTTCCCCGTGTATAGAGAAATGCTCTACCATATGTTAATGTATGAGCAATTAAGAAAACTTTATAAGTAAATTCCTCTATTGAGTTATCGTAGCGATCAAGTTGAGCATTTTTGATTCATGGATAAGAACAGTTTATTGTCCTTTGTGTAACCACCCAGCTACTTTGAAACCAACCAAAACGCATCATTTGATGTTAAGGTGTGATTATTGCAAAGGACTGGCCTATGCTAATGGCCCAATATCTCAGCAGAGGTTAATGTCGCTGCAAGACTATAATCAAGGGCAACTTTATCCGTTATGAATAAAATAGATTACTTTGTATGAATCAAGCATCAGATGACCAACCTGATGAACGCATCATAAGGATACCAATAGATGAAAAGAAGCAATCAAACGTACATTCGTCAAACTCGCTTGAAGGTAATTTGGTAATCCCAAATGGAGCAGAAGGAATTATTGTGTTTGCTCATGGAAGTGGAAGCAGCAGACACAGTCCAAGAAATCAATATGTTGCAAGAGTTTTAAATGATGCTGGCCTTGCAACACTTCTTACAGATCTTCTTACAGGGGAAGAGGAGGAAATAGATGTCAAGACTCGTCAACACCGATTTAATATTGAACTGCTCTCCAAACGTCTTGTTTCAGTTACAAATTGGATTGTACAAAATCCTGAGACACAAAAATTTTATGTTGGATACTTTGGTGCAAGTACAGGCGCTGCCGCAGCATTGGTTGCAGCATCATTATCAGAATGTCGTAATCTCGTCAGCGCCATTGTCTCCCGAGGTGGACGCCCTGACCTATCTGGGTCAGAAGCCCTAAAGAATGTGCAAGCTCCAACTCTCTTTATTGTAGGGGAGAAGGATGTAGAGGTTATTGATATGAATAACAATGCAATGAATCAATTACAAAAGGTAGAGAGAAAGAAGCTCAAAATAATACCAGGAGCCACGCATCTCTTTGACGAGCCAGGGGCATTGGAAGAAGTTGCCCGACTAGCCAGAGGGTGGTTTCAGTGTTATTTTCTAATCAAAAAACATAGTCAACAACAATGAGAAGAATCCTAATAACAAGGTTCCAGATAGTAGCAGGAAACACAAGGGAAATAGGAACAGATAGTGGTGGTTGATTAACCATAGATATCTTAATCAACTCCACTTGGTTGTTATTTTGCTTGTTGTTCTAGTAAATTAGATCTGGTAATCAATGTCAATGATAACAACAAGTGGCAGGCTCATTATCTTCTTCGTCGCTACTTAAAGATCTTTTTCATATTGTTGAAAAACTTAAAATCTGCACTAATACTAGTCGAACTTGTACTGCAAGATTGTGCATCAGAGGATGTTTGGAGCAATAAGTAGAAAATTTCAGTTAAAGTTCAAAGATAGAGCTGCTGCTGGTAATATACTGGCAGAAATATTAAAGGATAGACTCAACAAAGAGAAATTAGAGGAATGTATTGTTGTTTTGGGCATTCCGCGTGGTGGCGTAGTGACAGCTGATGTTGTGGCAAGAAAATTAACTTCATCATCATTACCACCCTCAGCAAATACTGCTGTTGTTGATTTCGATATTATTATCCCAAGAAAACTAACAGACCCAGATAACAAAGAACAAGCGATAGGTGCGATTATGGAAGATGGCACCACTTACCTTGACGAAGAGCTAATTAGCATGTTGCAAATAACTCCAGAATATATAGAGAAAGAAAAGGCAGAACAAATACAAGAGATTAGGCGTAGAATTACCATGTATTCTATTAATACAACAATCAATCATTATGAGCATCTTAAAGGTAAGACTACAATTTTAGTAGATGATGGCGCTGCAACTGGAGCAACACTCATAGCTGCCGCTAGATGGTTAAAAAGAAAG
>DATDNG010000029.1:0-3112 GCA_036518375.1 Nitrososphaeraceae archaeon
ATAATAACAACATAATTCTGGCCATATGATGGTTTTATTATTGTTATCGAAGGTTGTTGTAATCTATACTGACTCTGTAGTTCCTTTATAATAGCAAAGCATGCTTTGTGGAACAAGGAGTTTTACAGAAGCTGCCATAGCACCAATATCTGCACCTATGTTTATTGTATTTGCAATTAAAATAAGACTTGAAATTGCAAGAACTATTTTTCTTGAATACCTTTTCTTTATTATTGCAGCTAGTCCACTGCCAGTTACAAGGCCCATTCTCGCACACATCTCCTGGACTGCTACTATCATAGGGTATTGAAATAATGCCATCCAAAGTAGTCCAAAGCCAAACTGGACTCCTGCTTGGGAGTAAGTTCCAATAGTAGATGGATCTTCATCTGCAGCCCCTGTTATTATACCAGGACCTAAAGATTTGATGAGAAATCGCCTAGGTAAAAAACGTGAAAGTTTGGCTGATACGATGCCTTTTTTATAGTGTATGCTATCATTATTGTATTTGTAATCCTCCAATTTGTCTTCTTTTATTCTTCTTTCATTTGGGCCACTAGTATCATCGGTAGTCAATTCAACATTTTACAGAATTGAGATCTTAACATTGACTATCTGGATTTGCTACTGATCTAATGTACTTATCTAAAGTTAAATTGTGAGGGTGGTAACAAACAGGTTTGTTATTTAACCTATATTGTCTCTCAATTGACTGCGAGACAACAACAGGCTTCGTGAAGTCTCTGGAAGAGTAAGGGAATATAGCAAAAATCAAAACTGTTACGTTAAAGCCACTACACATGAAGAGAACTATTCCTAATATTAAGCATAGACAAGTGACTTTCCGATTAAGTTCGCTCCTACCTGAGAGAGCTGTAAAGCAGTGTTGACATGTTCTTTTTTATTATTATCAAGCTATCAAGCTATTCAAATCTACTACTGTTTATAGTTGGTAAACTAAATGAAAATGTAGCTCCTTCTCCATTAGGATTATTTTCAGCCCATATTTTTCCCCCATGGGCCTCGATAATACTTTTTGAAATATAAAGGCCAAGTCCAGTTCCTTTCTCTGATTTTGTAGCAAATTTTGTAAAGAGTTTTGGCATTATTTCTGGAGCTATTCCAACTCCTGTATCTTTTATGCTAACAACAACTTCTTCTTGTCGCCTATTGCCTTTTCTATCTTCGTTTCCTTTTTTTGCAACGTTAATGGATATACTTCCTTCTTGCGTGAACACCATAGCATTATTTAATAAGTTGTAAATAACCTGACCTATTCTTGCCTTATCTGCTTGTACAGAAACATCTTCTTCCTTACAGGCTAATTCTAATTTTATATTATCATATCCTTTCAATTGACTTTTATAATCTGCCATAACATTTAATACCATTTCACGTAAGCTGAATTGTTCTTTACTCAGTTGTAGTGAGTTACTTTCAATTTTTGTAACATCCAGTATATTCTCAGTGAGTTGCTGCAACCGTTTAGCATTCCTAACAATTGCGTCTAATAATTCTTGATACTCTGTGTAATTATCATTTTTCATTTTAGATTGAAGAACTTGGGACAATCCAATTACAGGCTGTATTGGAGTTCGCAGTTCATGTGCTGCTATATCGATAAACTCTTTTTGCATTTTATCATGTAGCTTTACTTGCTCATGTGCTTCTTTTAGTTGTTCATATAACTCAGTTTGATTCCACAGGCTTTCAAATACAGAAGCATAAGATAATACAGTTGGAGCGCTATTGGAATATGTTGCAAGGCCTATTGCTTCAATGGAATTATTTTTTGTATCATCTTTTACTTCTACAGACATAGAGAATTTTTTATCTACTATGAGAAGTGTAGTCTTGGTTTGTAGAGCTGGTTCAATATATCTAATATTTATCCCCCTTCTTTGTTGTTGCTCTTGTGACCGCTGCTCTTGCAATAGCTCTTGTACTATCTTATCTATCCGACCATCTTTAGGAGTTAGAATTCTAATCTTTACATTTCGCTCTGATGCTGCTTCTTTGCATAATTGCATTACTCCTGCTACTATGATTTGACGATAAAATGCATTAGCTGTTGAAAATATTATTAGTATTTCTTCTGTGGCAGATTGTATGCAGTTAAAACCAATCATTTGTACTTCAACGGGGTCTCTAATAGTTTCTATAAAAGGTGATTTTTCAACTCCATGTTCAAGGTCATAGATCCTATCTTTTGCCGGCATTGCCTTGCTCCAAATATTATCAAAAAAATATTGCTGCTGTTCTACAATTTGTTCTAAATTACTATATACTATCTGAGATGCCACCTTACCTTTTTCAAATAGAATTATAGGAGAGAGATATTCTGTTTCACTTAACATAAAATTTCCTTTTATTCCTTCTAAGTGTCGAAGCTCATCTACTATTTCCATGAGCTCTTTGCAATGCGAGACATTATCTTTAGTGACCTCAGTAATATATCTTAATCTAACATGCCTACTTTTAGCATCAAGAAAAGCTTTTCTTATCGGCTCAAGTACAATTGCTAATTCTGGCCTAGTATAATTCATACATGTATCAATTCTTTTTCTTGCATTTGAGAAAAACTGTAGTTCTGTATTTATTACATTGTCAGTACCGTCTATTAGCTCAGTAGTTGCTTTCGAGCTTGTATTTGATGATTCTGATGACGACTGTGGAGCAGACGTTGATTCTGCCAAAGAACCAATCCAAAAAATAGTATCGAATCGATCCATAAAAATACTACGAAAAAATATTCTAAAGACTCTATTCATTTTTGCATAACAGCTTTTCTGACTATAGATCAGTTTAATGTTAAGGTGATTTAGAAGCAAATTATAGTAGTAGCGAAAGAGAAAGGCTTGTTATTGATCTATACAAAAATCAGAACAAGAGCATTAGTGAAATTGCAAAGATAGCAAAATTATTTCGGGATATTGGGTATATTCTAAAAAAAGAAGGACTAAGCCATGGTGATGCTAATTTCAATGTAGTTCTAGATTCTCCATACAAAAACATGTTAGGACCTGGAAGCTATGGTGAGGTATTTGCTAATAGATATCCTGGGGGTCCTGCAATACATGCTGAGACTGTCTGTCAGGGCCCTGTTACAAGC
>DATDNG010000030.1:0-2684 GCA_036518375.1 Nitrososphaeraceae archaeon
ACCTACTCATTTTGATATTTTACTAAATCTTGAAGGGAATACCTCCAGTTAAAATTACGGATGTAGCTCCAGGCACTCCACATGACCTTTACGTCCCTGATACAGGAAACCATCGCATTCAAGTATTTGCACTTGATCCTTGATTAACAGTAAATGACAAACCTGATTCTTCTTCAGCTGGTGGTTAATGATAATTACAGCTAAGTAGATGGAAGGAGCTAAAACGAAAAAGCTACAAACCTCTATATTTTTTATAATTAACGCTTCAAGCTTTTACAAGAGCCAATATCCTACTATAAGAACTATATTTGCTATTCATCCTGTCAGTAGAAAAAAGAACCATGGTTCATAAAAAGATAATGTAGACTAATAAGGACTTCTTTATTGCATCTGTATATAGTATATGACATATTAGTCTAGTTATTCATATAGCTAATTATAAAATAGATATTAGCATTACTTACTTGAATCTAGCAATGTCAGGATCAGTTAGTATATACAAAATAACAGCTTTAGGAATCTGAAAATAACAATGAAGAAAATTAATAATAACAATAGTAATGCCGCAGTCTTCCTTGTAATTATCTTATTGTTAATGTCATCATCATTATTATTAATCGTTCTGTATAGTAGTAACAATGGCATTGTCATGACTCCAGCTCAAGCAAAGAAAAAATCATCGTCTTCTTCATCAGGACATCATAATATTATTAGAACAACAAAAAAAGCATTTTCGCTTGAAAGTCTACAATTTGCAGAACAGCCACCTGTAGGAACAGAACCTCTAGCGCTAGATACTTCTAATAATTCTGCTTATGCACTGAATATAGTTCATCATCTAGCAATAACTTCTGTCAATGCATCTAAAACACAAGCAAAACTGCATACTCCATGCCTACCAGAGCTAAATCGATTTATCCTTCCTCGAAAAGAAGCTAGGTTTGCGGTAATAAAACAATGTGTTACCATAACAGGGAAAGTTGTATGGACAAATTACTTTAATGAAGATGGTGATGCTAATTTCAATGTAGTTCTAGATACTCCATACAAAAACATGTTAGGACCAGGAAGCTATTCCATAGTATTTGCTAATAAATATCATGGAGGTCCTGCAATACATGCTGAGACTGTATGCCAGGGTCCAGTTACAAGCAACAGTACAGAAAATGTAGGAGCATGTAATGGGTATAATGGACCTGATTTTAAACCTGTCTTGCCAAAGATAGGAGACCATGTGATGGTTACTGGTAGATATCTAATTCAAATGTCAGAAATGCCAGGAGGAATTACAGAATTACATCCAGTATATGACATAAAGATTCTTACCCATTCTTCTCGTCCTAATTCTTAACTTCTCTTTAATCATTGGTCAAATGTTTCTTAATATTCCGATATCCATACTAACCATGTTCTTTTGGACGGAAATTTGCAAGAGTATTTCGAACCTCTTTGCCTTATGATATAGGTTAAACTCATCTTCAATGTCATTATCTATTACCACTTTAGAGACAGGGCCATAGCAAAGAGTTGTTGTAGATGGGATGCTCGTGCAGCTGGTAGTAGTAGTGGCAATAGGTTCAAGCAGTTTCATAATGAAGTTGCTGATACTGGTGGTAACACAGGAACAGATTGGATAGGTATAAGCACAACGATTTAAAACGTGTGTGACAATATCAGATCAAGCAACACCTTGTTAAAATCAGCTTCACTTAGCAAAATGTTCGTAAGATGAGTCGGTAATATTTCCTGCTTGCTTGATCTTCTGATAGACTATGTTTCGGATTGGATTATTCATTTGTAGCCGTACAACCTTAAGCTATACCGAATAGCATAAATTTGCTTACACACTTCCTACCAAATAGTTCCTCATATTTAGTTTGAATCGTTTTGTTCTAAAATATCTAGCTATTTTCTTCCTGAAATCTGTAAATGATTGATAATATGTTAACAAACAATATTACTAGCATATCCCTTAAGCTTTTTCGACATTTCATACTATCATAACATAATTACGTAATAGAGAAAGATGTAATAATAATAAAATCTAGCCCTTAACCATATGAGTGAAAAAGGACATTGCAAAAACTGTGGTGACCAGATTGGTGATGACAGCAACTCCAATGAATTCTGTTCAGTGCAATGTGGAGTAGAATATCAATTAGAACATAAATAGTAATCCTATCTGTACTCCTCGATTAATGGGAACGACTTGTAAGAGTCAGCACAAAAAGTAAAAAACCCATCAACATCTATAAACTTTATAATCTTATTAATTATTGAACAATAGATAGGTATGGTAGATCTAATTTATGGTCGTTGTTTAACTGACCTTATCCGTGAAGTACCCTTTTTTGCCAGCATATTTAAAAAATACATTAGCATTAAACTCTTTCATTCAAAGCCTGCAATGTATGGCTCAGTAGATGTTAACAATATTTGTAATTTGCATTGCAGTCATTGTTATTGCCTTTTCCAATATCATTAATTACTATAATAGGAGTTTTCATTTTGCTTAACTTCTGTATGAGAAACAGAATGATGAAAAAAATGGGTATTGGAATGGGAGGAGGAGGAGCAGGAGGAAGAATGTCTGGTTCATCATCTTCTTCAATGTTTGAAGATACTTCTCTGAAATTTTATTGTATGAGTTGCGGTATGCAGCACAAACAAGCAGTCTGTCCTAA
>DATDNG010000031.1:0-18591 GCA_036518375.1 Nitrososphaeraceae archaeon
TGCAGTATATATAACCTCAATAACAAGAACATGTAAATTTCGAAGGTAAGGGTTTTAGGAAGTGTTTCTCGTCATGTGTGCGAGAATGCTAATTGCCCTGTTATGCTTGTTCATTAATTAAACAAAACAATTTTACTCACATTCAGAAGGTATCTTAACAATAACGGAAATTTTGATATAAACTATTCTACATAAGTCAGTGAATGAGTGAAGAGACAACAGTTCCTTTGCACAGATCTATACTTGTTCTCGTTGCCATTCTGGCTGTTTCATTAGTTATACATATTCAGGTAAGCATCTTGGCCCAAGATACAAACATTGCTCAAACAGCCCAGGCACAGAAGATTAGTAACGGAACTTCTTACGCTTCCTCTTCCTATTTTGTAAATAGCATATCTGCAATATAAGCGGCATCAGTTGTGATGTGATCTCTCAATAATTTCTTATTCTTGAACGATGTTAATAAATTAGTATTCTATTCTAGACTATTTTATAATAATATTCTATCCCCTTTAGTCCGAACCCTCTGACTCGTTTGATTTTACCTTCTTTTGTCAGGCGGCGTATTGCATATCTTATCTTTCGCCTGCTTATGTCATCCATTTCCTTTTCGATATGCATCGCGGTAGCTTGACCACAGTAGTCATTTTTTATAAGTAGGTAAACTGATTCAACCAATTTTTCTTTAGATTGTTGTGTAAGTTGAATATTAGCAAACTGCATATATATTCAAGTGGAGGATGTTGACTAAAAATAATCTAGCTTCTTCTATTTTACTATAATATATATAAAAATTGACTCCAGCTAATTATAACGACGGAAATATTAAACGATCTCTACTCACTTGAAGACTTTACCCACAGCTACAGAAAAGTAATACAAAATAACTTCAAACTAATAATTGGTTCAATACTTGTTTAGTGTCTTTTTGTCAAACCGTCCACCTGTTAATGATTTGAACATGAGTATTATCATCTTAAGATATCTCCTCAAATTTGGAAGCAATTTGAAAAACTATGTACAAGGTAGAGTATTCAATTTAAATTTTTAGAAACTAATACATAACACGACTTCATAATCACTGCATAAGAGATGACTCAGCCATACAGAGGATGGATATTACATCAGAATGACGGCACAATTTCTCTCACAACATTAAATGTCTAGACCGTAGATATCTCAAAATATCTACAGGTACAAGAATAGGAGCCTTCGTGATTGAGATACTGATTTGAGATACATCCCACCTGTAATGGATATTCTTGTTGAAACTGGATTTGTAAAACTTGAAACTCTCCTATGTGTTGACAAAAGAACAGCATTCTAGTTTAGTAATACAACCATCTAATACTTGCCATATGCTCATTTAAGTAAAAATCATACACTAATACACGAACATTCTCTCGTAAAACAATTTAATATAATCATTAGACATACACTTTTGCGTATCTAAATACCAGGATAAGTTTATGAACTAATTATTTTTGCAGGTTTGCAAATGCCTTTTGCTCATCTTTTATTTTGGTAATTTCATAAGAACTATCAAGATGCTTCGTCACGTGTATATTACATGTTCTACACACATAGTATTTTATTGGAGGATCATGACTAATAGAACCATTTAACCATATCATCATTGTGCCACACAATGGACAATTCATTGTCATTAATATAGAAAAGTATGGATTACTACTAATATACCTTGTTAGAAGCACACACTATGGCTAAACAGATAGTGGTCAGTGAACAACTCTATACTCCTTCAGTCATTGACTCTTCTGATACCATCATCCATATAAACGAGATCTATCTCCTCGAGGAGCTTCTTAACTTATCCGTTAGAAACTAAATGTAAGGCTTTTTCTTGTAGTATAATACTGTGCTGCTGAATAGAATGATCCTTGTTATCTTTTATCTTTATGTTGATTGACATCTCGTGGTCATTCTTGTCCTTCTTCCTCATTTTATCATTACCTCCTCCTACTCCTCTACTAGTTATTTCTATACTCTTATCAAGCCTCTGAAGAATAATTCTAGCATATGTCTTCTTTGTATTGTTGTTGTTAGGACAAAAAGACATTATACATAGGATATTACTATATGTACAGATTTTTATTACAGCATTTATTATTTGTCTTATCAAAGATTCTGCTTCCTTAATTTGAACTTGCATATCATTTACAAACATAGACAATAACTCACTGATAATTATTGTTATTTTAACACCAGAAATTTGCTCAATTACTTTAGGTAGTTCATTGATAATCGTATTTGCCAGTTGATAGATTGTAAATGACCTACTTACAACTATGCTCTGCAGCGCCTTTTTAATATTCAATCCATACTGTCTTGCAAATTTTACGTATTGATAAAGATCCGAAGTGTTTCCAGCATCAACAACTATCACCTTAGAAGAATTAAAGCCACCTTGTCTATTTGACATTAAAGCACGGACACATAGTCTGCTAAGAAGTATATTGGAGTATTTCTTATTATTATTATTATTATTATTATTATTGTTGTTGTCATCATCCTCATCTGCTGCTACAATACATACAGTTTCGCCATTTGTAAGCTCAAGTACAGAGTCTATCTTTTCAATACCAAAAGTGAGTCGATTGCTAAATTGTTCATAAGCAGTTTTTATTTTTGGTGCTGGTAGTAGTAGGCATAGTGAAGAAGAAGGTGATAAACCCATCTTAGTAGTTGTAATACCATGCTCTTTCTCCTTCCTTAGTGTCTTTGAAATTAAAGAACCACAACATGGACATTCTTCTCTTGAATTAGAGATTCTTAAATTAATGTCAAAGTCATCTCTTGTTGTTCTTAAAAGTATATCACACTTTGAGCAATAATACTTTAGAAGATGTTGCTGCTGCTGATTAGTATGTTGATCGCCCAAAGTAAGACTGTTTTACCGTATAGTACCTAATAAACAAGGTAAAAATCGGTCTCTCATGATTACCATTCCTAATTATTATATAAATAGTAGTAAATGGTTGTTAGAGCAACAAGAAGGAAGAGGAATACAATTTACCAATATGGTATATTGATTATTCTAAATGTGGTCTGAAGAGAGCAATAAAGTGTCACTTTTCCTAGCCATGATGACGTACATATACCTTCTTGTGATATGTAAGGATAAATTCAATAGAGCGTATGACGTATGCAATGCATTAAGCATAAAGATGGTATCGATATCAGTGCTATGGCTATCAATAGTACTTTATGACGTGCAATATTACCGCTAATTTGCTCCTATGGATAAAAGCAAGCTATAATAAAACCAATTGCATTCAAAGTCGTGTTAACTAGTGTTTGGATGATATCTATAAGTATTATTATTTATTTACAAATCTGGTCTTATCATGAACAAATCGAAGATCTTTGTACACACTCTTTAGCTTTGAGGGTTCATCCATTTCATGCTTGACTGGGTGGGATTTAATTCCACTTATGGGGTTCATCCCACAAGTTAAGTTTTAAGATGCCTGAGACAAAGTCTCGGTCGCCAGCCACATATAAGTTGGAAAAAAACAGGATTGAGCGGCTTATTTCCATTCCCAGACTTTTTCTTGCCACTTGATCCTGTCCGATAAAAAATAGCCCGCCGCCATTTTACACCATTAGTACCAATTTTCCCTATTCCTTATCCCGCTAGCGTCGCCATTACTGAATGGAAACACGATTTTTGATACTGCTTCCATTACAAAGACATTTAGCACAACACTTCTAACTGATATAGTAAAGCAAGGATTAGTTAATCTACACGATCCAATTGGAAGCATCTACCAGCTACTGTTAAGGTACCAACATACAACTAACTTTCTACTTGTATCATCGCCTTCTTTAAGAGCTTTTTTTATTCTTCTCACCTACAAGCGTAAATATCTATGACTACTTTGTTAAACTGATAAGGCCGAGATAGATGTAGACCATAAAACATACAAAGATGATAGATGCAGCTAGTTTGTAAATATGTATTGTTGATAATATAATGCTTTTAAGCTGTTGCTGCTATCTTAGGTCAAGTACAAACCGTTATGCACATAGTATGAAGTACGGTTTCATTAATAGTGCCATTATCTGCAGATTTGAAAAAAGCATAATTCAAAGAGCTATAGAATATGTTAAGGATAGAACCGAAGTTTTTGATGATTATTATCCCTGTAGAAAAAGTATAGTCGTCGATTGTAATATAGTTCATGTTTATCGCTGGATTACATTGTTCATATTTTTACATAATTTGTCCAAATCACAATCTAAAATAAACATTCTCAAATTCTTGATAAGAAAAGGAGAAAAGATACCTTAACTTAACACTACCCAGTCAACTATCGTAAAGACTATAAAGCCTATATGGTATCTTTTTGCTGCTGGTTGCTAATGAATCAGATACTTCTAACAAAGGCCAAGAACAGATTTGCCAAGGTAATTGAAATCATAGAACAAGAGAAACACAATTATAAATTTAGGACAGGAACCCTAGGTCAGGATAGCTTTAGATGTACCATTGGTCTTATTTTGAGTCACTATGGCTGGACAGGTTATAGCTGTTCCTCAACTGACTATGAAGAAGCAGATTACAAACTAAATGAATTAATTTCCACAGAAGAACAGCGCATTATTGCAAGCATAAACGACAGTAGCGAAAGTTATGACGTAGTAATAGAAAGACTAGAGAGATCTGGACGAAACCATTCATTAAACTCTGACTCGAAATAAATATTCCCCTGAATGTAATGGCTTCAATACACAATAGAAAACTTATTGCAGCCTTGGCAAAGGAGTTGAAGGCAAAGGATTCCGAAATAGAAGAACTCAAGGAGGCATATCTATATTCTATAGTATCATTACAAGTGTGATTAAGTCTAATAGATTTTGATCTGTTTATAAGGTCTATTACAATGAAGGAACAAGAACAAGCTGATGAGGAACTCTACTACCCACATACAGCAGTGGAATTAATTTGGAATGATAGTAAGGGTGTTTTTTCAGGATATCTTCATTAGTGTCCATGAATACATTTGGATGGCGCCACCTGAATTTTCTATAGCAATCTACATTTAATACTCCGACAATAAATATTGGGCTATTGGCAATTCAAAAATGGTTTAACAAACAACTCGATCCAAATGCCTTCTACTCATCTATAGAGGAGATTTTTGCAGCTTTTGGCCCCCCATACGGAGCAGCTGATAACAAAATCGTAGCAAATGGTTTTTTCTGGTCTTCATTGGCGATAAATACACTTTTACGAAGTCGTGAATACTCGGACAACCCTACTCAAAAAGAATGCAGCAATAAAGAAGAAGAAATCACCCAATACAGCTATTTACATAATGAAAGCACTCTGCTGATGTTAGGTTTAATGGTTCTATCATGGGTAAAAGTCAATCTTAAGAAAAAGACAGAAAACGGACACTGTCATAACCCTACCCATAGAACAACCCAAACTAATAAGCCGGCGAACTGTCCAATTGGAAGCGATTTCCACGGAAAGTTATACTCTGATTACATATCAATGTTGGAAGATTTTGTAGAAAGTGTAAAGGCCTGTACTCCTACTCCAATAGCATCATCAAGTCAATAATAAGTAGTGCAAGCTTAAAGGGTTCTGTATTTCTGTAGTGTAAGAAGCATATCTGCTATCGCAACGGTCAATGAACGACACGTCTTCTTTTTTGATGATTAAATATAACATGACCTGTCAATTTTGACAATTTATATAAACCAATTATGACTTTCTTTGAGATGTTCTAATAACCTTTACTCCTAATCTCTCACCTATAGATATATGAAATCCAACTCATTAAAGATACTTTGCTTTTAACGATGAAATATAACATTACGTATTCTGGATACAGAGAGCCTCATACAAAAGTGTAATTACAAATATGTCTACATTTATTAGATAGGTTTAGGGTTGAAATGGCGATAATAATACGAAAAAATCCAGAGTTTACCAACCTGTTGCAAGAGAAATTGATGGTTAAACACGAAGAAAAAAGAAGGAGAGATAATACCGTACACGTTTCCGACATCATACCGACCACATGCATAAGGAAGCAATATTATTCAAGAAAATTCCCTGAAATGGATCCTCTTTCTAATGAATCGGTGCACCATTTTGTCAGAGGCGAATCAAGTGAATTCGTCATTACACAACTTGCAGATCTGGGTGTAGCACAAGCCTATATAGAAATGGATGGAATAGTTGCTCATCCAGATGTTATGAGTAATGAAAAAGGTGTAATAGTCGAATTGAAAGATACTGTTAATGGCAGACGGCTAGATTTCTATGATAGTACATTTCGATCCTATCTCAGGCAGCTGTTATATTATTTGGTTATGACCGGTTTAGAAAAAGGAATTATCTCTATTAGATATAACATCAAAGAACTTAGATGGATTAAAAGTGATTCTGAAGGCGATTACTTCTTTCGACCGTTTAATGCCAAAGACGTTGGCATAGAAAGTTGGGAGGTGTTCTTAGCCTCAGGAGATATGACTAGAGAAATATTAAAAAATGAAATGGTTAGAAGAAAAAATTTATTCTTAAAAGCATTGGAAGAGAGTAATGTTTCCATATTACCTAGACTGATAGACGATGCAAAGAGAGCTAAGTGTCCACGCTGTCAATTTTATGATAAATGCATAAACCAAGATTTGGAAACAGATGAAGCTAAAGAAATGGCTAAAGAAATAGATTTTCTGGATATAAGCGGCGTGGTCAACTTTAAGCAATCGTAGAAATTGTTAAAAATACCACTCTTTTTGTCATCCAATTGTGCCATACATGTATTGAGTCTGCCAAAGCTTCACCTCGACGTGGAAAAGGAATTATTATATACACCACCACCATTGTATACCATGTCAGAGCATCTTTACTAGAATTTGACGTAGGTATCACGTAGCACATATATCCTACATTTTCCCATCGTTGAGCGCTATGGAGAGGAGTGTTAACATCCATTTTGACTTCGTCCAGTGATGAGCCATCATAGATTTGTATAGAGATAATGTCATATAATTCGCATGTAACTATATTGTCTTCGGATTATTCGCGTCATAAACCACTAGCTACATTTTTGTTTGGATACATTCCTTCTATACAAATTTATGACTAAATTACAAATAGTTGTCGCGATTTTCTCACAAAAATGCAGTGATAAGTCTGTTGGTTATCTAAGTAGATACTAACTAGTGTCGTCAGCATTAAAGGTTAAATTAACCTATTCAATAAAGCTCAACACGATCCAGTCTTGAAATTGAGTGAATTAAAACAAGATGAGCTAGGACAATGGAGAAGAACTCATTATTCATATGAAGTCAATGTGTCACTTAATGGCAGAGAAGTAATAATTATGGGATGGGTTTCTACTATCCGTGACCATGGTAATACGCAATTTATTATGATAAGAGACAAATATAGTGATGTACAGGTTGTTGCAAAGAAAAGTGAATGTACTGAACAAGTATTCGAACAAATACGACAGATAAGAGAACATACCACTCTAGCAGTTCGAGGAAAGGTGAGATCGCAGCAGAAAGCAGCAAATGGTGCGGAAGTCATCCCATTAGAATTGAAGATATTTTCCATAGCCAAGAAAGCAGCCCCATTTCTGGTTCAAAGTAAAACATTATCTGTTGGGATCGATACGAGGTTGAATTTAAGGGCAGTAGATCTTCGTAGAAATGTATTACAGAGCGTTTTTCATATTCGTCATACTACTTTAAATACAATCAGAGAATTTCTTGGAAAACAAGGATTCATTGAGATAAATACTCCAAAAATGATTGCTACTGCAACAGAAGGTGGCGCCACATTATTTCCAATCTTTTATTACGATAGAGAGGCATTTTTGGCCCAGAGCCCCCAATTGTATAAAGAACAATTGACCATGGCATTTGAAAACGTATTTGAAATAGGTCCAATTTTTAGAGCAGAACCGTCGCGTACTAACAGACACCTCTCAGAGGCAATATCTATTGATGTTGAACAGGCCTTTATAGACTATAATGATATAATGTCATTACTTGAAAGAATGATATCACATATTGTTAATTCAATAAAAGAAAAAAACGCAAATGATCTTGATTACCTTGGCCTTGAACTGCCAAATATCAATCTACCGTTTCCAAAACATTCTTATTCTAATTTAATAAATAAGTTACAAGCAATAGGAGAGACAATTAAATGGGGAGATGATCTTTCACCTCAAATAATGAAAAATTTGCCGGATGAAACAATGAATGGATTCTATTTTATCACTGATTGGCCTACTGCTGTAAAACCCTTTTATGTAAAGCCAAAGCCTGCTGGATCTGGGAGGCTCTGTGAATCATTTGATCTGATGTACCGTTCTCTTGAAATATCATCTGGTAGCACAAGAATAAACAGAAAGGATGACTTATTAGAAAGAATGAGAAAACAAGGATTGAATACTCAAGCATTCGACTACCATCTTAGAGTATTTGATTATGGAGTTCCTCCACATGCTGGTTTTGGAGTTGGTCTGGAGCGTCTACTTATGGCCTTTACAACAATCGAAAATATACGTGATGTAACTCTATATCCACGAGATATAGATAGATTAACTCCTTGAGAGGAAAAGCAGATATGTAGACGGAGAGAATGGGGATAATGTTATCATGATATCCAATGATGAAATAAAGCATCTGGGGTGGCTTTCAAGGTTAGAATTAACAGACGAGGAGATTGTAAGATATGCGTTCCAGATTGAAGAGGTAATCAAATATCTGAATAAATTAGATAGCATATCTTTGTCTGAGGTTGAACCGGTTCGTTTAAAGAAAAAAATTTCTGAATTAAGAAAAGATGATGTTAAACCTTTTGAAGGAGATGCCCTAGAAGTCGCCAAGAATAGAAAAAACGGTTTTGTGAAGGGTCCGAGGATGGTATGAGTTGGTAAACCTATGCAGACTTACTGCAGAGCAGATTGTCGAAGGCGTCAAGAATAGACATTTTTCTGCTGAAGAATACATTTCTCAGATCCTTGAAAGAATTGAAAAAATTGAAAGTAAGATTAATGCATTTACTATTGTAGATGCTAACGGTGCATTAAAAAAGGCACTTTCAATAGATAAAAAAATTCGTGATGGAGAAGATGAAAAAAAAATAGGATCACTTGCTGGCGTTGCAGTAGGTATCAAAGATAACATATGTACAAAAGATTTGAAAACTACTTGTGCTTCAAAGATACTTGAAGACTATGTCTCTCCATACGATGCAACAGTGGTAAAGAAATTGAAGGAAAGCGGCGCGATCATAGTTGGAAAATTAAACCTTGATGAATTTGCAATGGGTTCTACTACAGAATTTAGTAAATATGGGGCAACTCATAATCCATGGAATATTAATTATGTTGCAGGAGGTTCATCTGGTGGCAGTGCTGCAAGTGTTGCAGCATTAGAATGTGCCGTATCGATAGGTTCTGATACTGGAGGATCAGTGAGATGTCCTGCTAGTTTTTGCTCAGTTGTAGGACTAAAACCAACTTATGGCCGCGTTAGTCGATTCGGGCTTATCTCATACGCTAATAGCCTAGAGCAGATTGGACCAATGGGTAGGACAGTTGCGGATACTGTGATGGTTATGAATTCTATAGCTGGTATGGATGATAATGATCAAACTACCATAAGTGACGGAGCACCAAAATATACACCCCAAAGTAAAAGAAATATTCGTATTGGATTAGTAAAGGAATTAGTTGAAGGAATTGAACCAGAGATTTCAAAATGCATTTACTCTGCTATGGATGTATTTTCAAAATCTGACTGTAAATGTGAAGAAACATCAATGAAGTCTATTGAATTTGCTCTTGCTTCCTATTATACAATAGCTATGGCTGAAGCCAGTAGCAATCTTGCCAGATATGATAATATCCGTTATGGATTTGAATCAAATCCTGATAGTTATGAATGGAATGCATATTTTGCAAAGATTCGCAGCAACTTTGGCGAAGAAGTTAAAAGACGAATCATTACTGGAACATACGTTCTTTCATCAGAATATTATGGAAAATATTATCTGAAAGCCCAAAAGGTTAGAACTATGTTAAAACGAGAACTGTCAGCTTTATATAAAATATATGATATTTTGATAGCACCTACCATGCCTGTTTTGCCGTTTAAATTTGGTGAAAAAATAGATGACCCATTAAAGATGTATATGATAGATATTGATACAGTTATTGCTAATCTTACAGGCATACCTGCGATATCAGTGCCAGCTGGATTTAGCGAAGGTCTCCCTATAGGTTTGCAGATAATGGCGGATGAATTGCAAGAACAGACTTTGTTTGAAGCAGCATCATTATTTGAAAATACAGCTGATGTTCAGAGGAGTCCAAAACTATGATATGATAGCGGGAATAAAAATTGGCCTCGAAATTCACTGTCAGTTAACAGGCCTTCAGACCAAATTATTTTGTTCATGCCACTGTGATTATCATGGGAAGTTGCCTAACACAAACGTGTGCCCCATTTGTTCTGGACTTCCCGGAACACTTCCTCTCCTAAATCAAAAAGCAGTAGAATGTGCAGGCCTTATATCGCTCGCATTAGATTGCAAAATTCCGAATGAGACAACATTCTATCGAAAGAACTATTTTTATCCTGATCTTCCAAAAAACTTTCAGCTGACTCAGTATAACGTATATGGAATTACAAGCATTGGTGTAGATGGAAAACTTGAGTATGATGGAATAAATAAAGAAAAGCATGCTAGAATTCGTAGAGTTCAACTTGAGGAAGATCCAGGAAGGCTAGTTTACGAAAACAGTGATATGGATAATAGCTTTTATACATTAATAGATTATAACAGAGCAGGAGTTCCTTTAGTAGAAGTTGTTACTGAACCGGATTTTACTACTCCAAAGGATGTTAGAATATTCTTAAATAAACTCACTTCTATCGTTGAACATTTAGAAGTATGCGATACAAAATTGGAGGGCTCAGTTAGGTGCGATGCAAACATTTCTGTAGGAGAAGGGAAAAGAATTGAGATCAAAAATGTTGGATCCTTTAGAGAGGTAGAAAAAGCCCTTAATTATGAGATTACTAGACAAAAAACAATGTCAATACATGAGATCGATATTAAAGCCGAGACACGGCACTGGGATGATATGAGGAAAATAACTAAGCAGTCGAGAGTAAAAGAAGAAGAACAAGATTATCGATACTTTCAGGAACCTGACATTCCTACAGTGATCCTAGATAATGCGTTTCTGTCTTTACTCAAGACAAAGATGCCAGAGCTTCCTAATGAGAGAAAGAACCGTTTTATAGCTGATTATAAACTTTCTGAACACATATCTCAAGTACTAATCGACAATAAGTGGCTTGCTGACTTTTTTGAATCTGCAGTCAAGATTTATTCGTCACCAAAGGAGATTGCAAACTGGATTGTTTCTGATCTCATGGGATTTATAGATGAAAAGTATCATCATTACAATTCTCCAGCTTCAAAGGAAGAGAAAAGATCAGAATTGAAGGTTGAAGCAAGACATATTGCAGAGCTAGCAAGGTTAGTTGATCAGAGTGATATAAGCAGAAATACCGCAAAAATGATCCTTAATCAGATAATAAAAACTGGGGAAATGCCATCTCGGGTGGTAGAAAGGACCAATTCTTCTAAAATAGATGACAAAGGTCTCCTCTCAGAAGCTATAGAGTCTGTATTTAGATCGGAGAAATCTGCTGTAAGTGATGCAAGACTAAATTCCAACGCTGCCAACTTTTTGCTTGGTAAGCTTATGCAGTTAACAAAAGGAAGGGCGGATCCCAAGATTGCACTTGATTTGATAAAGAAAAAGTTAATTGAGCTGGATTAATTTTTATATTCGTCCTTTATTTTTTTCTTTTTGGAATATCTAATAGCCATCTGTTGTAGATATCGTACAACCATTGGCAAGAAAGTACCTACGTCTGTTACAACTCCAATAGCTTGGGTAGTTCCTCTATCGAGAAGCTTTGTTACAACTGGTTGACTTATGTCAACAGCAACAACCTTGACCGATGCTGGCAGCATGTTTCCTACAGCAATAGAATGCAACATTGTAGATAGCATCAAAACCATTTTTACATCTTTCAGTAATATTTTGTATTTTCGTTGTGCTTCGACAATATCGGTGATAACGTCAGGGATGGGCCCATCATCTCTAACTGATCCAGCCAATACGAATGGAATATTGTTAATTATGCATTCGTACATTATACCACTTTTTAAAATCTTTTTGTGAACCATACCTTTCAAAGAGCCGGCTTTAAAGACTTCGTTAATTGCTTGCATGTGATTTCTGTGACCCCTGACTGCAAGAGTACCATCATTGACATGCATCCCTAATGACGTCCCCATTAATGCGTTCTCTATATCATGAACTGCAAGAGCATTGCCGGCCAACAATCCATGTACATATCCCATGTGAATCAATTTTGCAAGGGATTCTGAAGCGCCTGAATGAACGAGTACTGGTCCAGAAACTACGATTATTTTTCCACCTGCTTCGCTAGTATTACAAATGTCATTTGCGACTTTCCGAGCGATATGCTGTGTAGGTCTCTCACTAGAACTATTACTACTCATAAATTGAAAAATGTCAATACCTTCACGGGGACGTTCTTGTGGAATTATTCTTATTCCTTGTTCTCCAACAACTATCATATCTCCTTTCTTCACATCACGTATCATTTTACATACTGCTACCTTTTTCTCAACATCTAATACTATACACTTATCCATCATCATATTTTCAACTTCAATCCATGAACTATTATAGTAAATCTGCGTAGCGTTATTTGTCGTGCTGTAAAAGTTATCAGGCATAGTCATATCCTTGGCAGCTGATTCAAGCATAACCTGACGAATAGATACAGACTGTGCTCCGTCTAGATAGACTGATGCTAATAACGCAGACAGATGATGTTGATTTTTACCTCTAACTAGAAGACGAGCATAACTAGGTTCTCTCTTTCTCTTTCCGACAGTGAATTCAAGAACTTGAAAGTCACCTTTAAGATCCATAATTTTATCAAAGATTTTTGTTAGTATCATTGAATCAATAAGATGGCCCTTTACTTCAATTTCTTGTTCATATTTTTCAGTCAACTGCTAAAACAATCTATTTATTGCTTTTTGCTACTTAAGTATTAATTATACTGGCAGTGACAGTTTACCAAAATATTCGTTCATATTCTGGTCTGCCTTGATTTTAGTAATGATCTCGTTTTTTGTTTCCTCAGTGAACCATTGAGCAATTGATTTTGCAATACCATTTTTATCACAAAACGCTATCATGTATCCATTTGCCTCTTTAACTAAGGCAAACAAGTTCTCTTCTCCGACCGGTTCCCATTTGTTATCCTTATTGTCCTTTAATGCAAGAGCAGGCAAGGCATGGCCTGTATATCTAGCCAAAAGATCTTGAGCAGATTTTACACGCTTTTCACCTAACTTGAGGGCAGCGAAGTATTGCATAGTCCTATAATTTAATAAAAATGGGCTTTAAAGCATTTACGATCGTACTCACAAAGTTTACATGCATATATTACGCCTTGTATCTAGAGTATTTGAATATTCAGCTTCCCTTGATAACATCGTTATGCGTATGTCCTAATCATCGAATTCTGCTCGTCCTGTTGTGCCAAACCCTTACTCTATTTTCCAAGCTATGATTATAACTAATGTCACAGCTTCCATTCTTGAGCAAATCCTATTTGACCTTAGTTATAACAACAAAAAGCCGGTAGCGAGTATAGAATTTAACAGTAATTATGTGATATGCTTATTAACGCTTATGGAATTTAACGCAAACTGTCAGATTCATAAGTTGCTCTCGTCAATACTTAGATACTTATCAGTGGAATTAAAAAACTCAACAAGTGATTTATAAGAATAACCTTGTTTGACATACTGCTTAGCCTGTAGCATCATTTCAAACTTATCTATTTCATGAACAAAGTGAGCAATATCTGTTTTGTTTAATATGTATTCTTGCCATATTGTTTTATAATCTGAACGAATATCTGCAGGCAAACAATATAATATAGAATTTATTGCTCTCTTTTCTTGTATTAATTTCTGTTTTTTACTAATCTCACCAGGAATGTAATCTCCTGTTATGGATTCAGCTAAATCATGAAGAATTACCATTTTCATGACCTTTTCTGTATCCAACCTCAGCATATCTGATAAAACCATACTTATAGCACACATAGAATAACTATGATCCGCAACTGATTCAGGATCATTTACCCTAACTTTTGAAACCCAGCCAGCCCTTTTTACACATTTAAGCCGTAAAACAGACTGAAAAAATCGAGATGGATTTATTCGTTTTCTCATTTTAATATCTCTTGGTAAACAACAACATGCCATTGACTTTTTATTTCGTAGATACGCTTTCAATTTTATGAATTATCATTTATAAAGATTTGGCTAATACGTATGAGATCCAGGTGTTGTAGATAGATATCCTATTACTAATCTGCTACTAAAACTCAAAGTCTCTTTTGAATGACGATAGGAGACATTAAAATAATCACTACGAAGCGCATTTAAGTGGTTTATTATCCATCCTTTGTCTGTTCAAGGAAGGTAACATTACCTTCAATTCCACAGGGAATGTTCAAGCAGGATGAAAATCTTAAATGTTAAAACAACAAGGAAAATCATTACAATACAGTTGCTGTTACTGTTGATAACTGACTTCTTCCCTGAAACTTGGCTGATGCTTCTGCTTCTTAATTAACGGGAGGCTAAAGTAAAAAGTAGCACCTTTTTCTATGCCATCTTCTCCAGCATTATTATTATTCTCAGCCCATATCCTACCACCATGAGATTCAATGATACTTTTTGATATGAATAGGCCGAGTCCGGTTCCTTGATAAGATTTTGAGATAAACTTTCCAAATAGTCTAGGCACTATTTCAGGATCTATGCCAATACCATTATCCTTAACAGTTACAAGAGCATGGCTATTATCCATAATTTGTGTACTAATATTCACAGTTCTTTCTTCTTCTCCTTGTTTTGTTGCTTCAGTAAATTTAATAGCATTACTTAGCAAATTGAAAATTACTTGAGTTATTCTTTCTTTATCTGCTTCTACATAAACATCTTGGGGACGGTATAGGAGCTTAACGATGTGTTTCTTCTCCTTATTTGCAAATTCTCTATTTGATAATATATCAGTTATAGTATTTGTTATTACATCATTCAAATTGAATTGCTCTTTCTTTAGGTTTAGTGATTGACTTTCTATTTTTGTCACATCTAGTATATCATTTGTAAGTCTCTGAGACCTTTTCGCATTTCTAATAACAACATCTAATAATTCTTGTTGCTGTGTATCTTTTGTTCTAGACCGTAGAACTTCAGATAATCCAAGTATTGGTTGTATAGGAGTTCGCAGTTCATGAGCTGCTACGTTGATAAATTCATTTTTCATCTTATCTGCTTCTTTTAGTCTTTCATATTGAATCCGAATTATTTCTTCCCTTTCTTTTAAGTTATCATTACTTTGCTTCAACATTTCATTGTACTGAATACTTGATAATGCTAAGGCTATAATATTAATAAAGTAACCAGCATCTTTGAGAACGTGGGCTACGTTATGTGCTGTGTCAAATGATTGAGCTGAATAAGACATAATAATTTGGGAAAATATGTCGACTATTAGATAGCCTAATAACCCTTTATAGAAGACGTCATTTCTCTTATAAAGCTGATTTTTGTAAAAATAAAATAAGGCAACTACAAATAATACAAGCGGTGGTATCTCGTAAGGCCTATGTATAGAATAATCGTCTATTACACTAGCAGGCAAAACCAGGAATAGTGAACTTATTGCAGTACTTGCAGCAAGGATTGCAAGAATTGTCAAATAAACCTTGAAATTTTTCTGTAATTTATTTGGCTGATGTTGCTGTTGTTTTTCTAATCTATGTTGCTGATAATTCTTTCGTCTTCCTTTCCCTTCATTTTCTTTTAATGACGACGATGATAAAGTAGGGTATTTCGCAATTGCCATTACTAGTATGGCGCTTAGGAATATTCTTCCAGCAAACCACGTCTGAGGAATAAAGTATTTAAGAAACATAGGATTATCAAAGGCAACATAGGATACTATCACATGTAGCATATCAATTAAAGTACTTGTCAGAAATCCTATTCCAACAAAAAGGCTGAATTTATCATTTAATGTAATAGCCCTTAAAAGATAGGTGAACGCCAGTACAGCGCCAAGTATTACTGCAATCAACTCTATATAGAAATGATGAATTTCAGATGTCACCCAAGTATCAGGATTAGCAGATAGAATTGCTATAATTGAAAGGGGAATTGATGGTACGAGTGTATATTTAATTAGAATTTCATATTTTGAAGATAATAAAGATTTGGATTTATGTAATAGTGAATTTATCTTCTCTTCCCCCTACATACCCAATAATTCATAGTCATTAGTAGTGCCCATGATTGAAGTACTTGACTGTTGTTATCAATTGAAGAACTAGTATTTCAGGTTTCTGATAATGTCGATAACAACTTTAAGATTTTCGGGGTCACCACGTTTTGCATCAATTGGAGTTTCCATTATAATTGGTAAATTCGTGACATTTTTATGCTTAAATAACGCACCAAATCCTATCTTTCCAATATTTCCAAGTCCAATATGTTCATGACGATCAGAATGAGAATTTAGGTCGCCTTTGGAGTCATTCAGATGTACCATTTTCAGCTCCTTTAACCCTATTGTTTTGTTAAAACGCTCTAGTATTTGGTCAACTCCGGTCTCTGTCCTTAAATCATAACCCGAAGCAAAAGCATGGCATGTATCAAGACATACACCAAATTTTCGAGAACCCAATCTATCCAATATTACACTGATCTCCTCAAATTTACTGCCTATGCTATTTTTCTGACCGGCACTATTTTCAAGGAGTACGGTGACTGGAATTGTTTTTTGATAGGATGATTTGTAATTGTCAAAAGCATAATTACAAGCCTTTATCAATTGATTGATTCCATTTTCTGACCCTTTTCCCAGGTGGCTTCCAAGGTGGATTACAAGATAAGAAATATTTAGTATAGAGCACCTGTACACTTCTTCGGAGAGAACATTAATTGATTTTTTATATAACTCTGCATTGGGAGATGATAGATTAGGAAGGTATGGCATATGGACTATGACTGAATTTCGCTGAATCCGGCTGTCGGCCAGTTTCATCTGAAAAATTTTGCTATCTTCATTATCAATTGGTTTGGCACTCCAGCCTTTAGGATTTCTGCTAAATATCTGAAAAGCACTACAGCCAATTTTTAGAGCATTAGCAACTGAGTTTGATATTGAACCAGCAATTGACACATGAAACCCTATTCGGAGATCCATTATTCTTCGATTAAAATATCTGCCATTTAAAAGATTATATAATTTTACATTGATCTTTTTATTATAGTATATCTATAAATTGCTGCCGACATTGTCTATAAAGCTCGGAACAGGAGATATAGCTAAATATCCTTTTTTAAACGAAGCCTCAGATTACATTCGAGAAGCGCACTTTGATTTTGAAGAATTTGATCGACCTGAGATGAAGCATATCATTAATAGAGCAGCAGAGAGAATGGAGACAGAATTAATCAGCGGAACAATCTATCAGAAATTGGATAAATATGAAGTTGAAATACTCACTTTTCTTGTTACACTTATGGTTGCAAAATCTATTGGAATAGGACTCATCCTAAAGAAGTATTCCCTGTTTGAAGCGATGAGGGCAGAGAGATTTTTAAGCGAGGATTTAAAGAAAGAAAAAAATGAACAAAGGAAACATCTTCTTCTGTCTAAAATTTTTGAGGAGTTATTCAAAGTCACTGTTGATGTTGATTCTACAGATAATCGATTGTTTAAAGTCAGAGTTACAGACTACCTTATGCGAGCCTCCCACTTCCATGAACAAGAATGGAAATTAATAAATAGATTGGTACATATGGGATATGTCTATCTTGATGCTGAAGAAACTGTAAGGCTCATTAGAAGTGAATTGAGTACTCTGATTTATAATAGGGTCAAGTCGATGACGTTGTCTACATTTCCAGAAACAATTAAGATAAAAGCTGATGAGTTGAGAGTCAAACTTGCGCCCAAATATGAATACCGTATGCATCGAGTAACAGATTATTATCCCCCATGTATCAGTCATGCATTAGAAGTAATGAACCAAGGAGAAAACCTTCCACATTCAGCAAGATTAATGCTTGCAACTTACATGTTGACGATTGGGAAAAGTATAGATGACATTGTAATCCTATTTCACAATGCGCCTGATTTTAATGAAAAGATTACCAGGTATCAGGTAGAGCACCTTGCCGGTACTAAAGGCAGTCGCACAAAATATTCTGTTCCTTCTTGTGAAAAACTTCGAAACGAAAATCTTTGCTTTGCAACTGAAGAATGCAATGGTATAATAAACCCAAGTCAATTTGGGAGAAATTTGAAAAATTATAATGGTTAGCAATATGAATTACAATTCGCATGAGAAAAATATAGTGCTACTCAGAAGTGCATT
>DATDNG010000032.1:0-2129 GCA_036518375.1 Nitrososphaeraceae archaeon
TTCTTTTTTTAGTATTAGATTATGACTTTCAATTTTAGTAACATCCAAAATATCTTCTGAGAGTCGCTGTAACCGTTTTGCATTTCTGACAATGACATCTAGCAACACTTGCTGTTGAGGATCTTTTATTTGGGAACGAAGAACACCACTTAGTCCAATTATTGGTTGTATGGGTGTTCGCAATTCATGTGCTGCTATGTTGATAAATTCATCCTTTAGCTTATCTATCTCTTTTAGTCCTTCATATAACCCTGTTTGTTTCCAAAGATTCTCAAATATTGAAACATAAGATAGTACAGTTGGTTTGCTATTAGAATAAGTTGCTAATCCTACAGCTTCATAGGATTTGTAAGCTGCATCATCCTTTAATTCTATAACTAATGAGAATTTTCTATCTGCTATTAAGAGGTGGACTTTTGTTTGTAAATATGGTTCAATGAAGCGGATATTGATTTTCTGCTTATTTAGTGATTGTTCCTGTTGTTCTTTCCATCGTTGAGCTGTATTTGCAATCAAATCGTCTGCTGGTGTCAGGATTCTAACATTTACACCTCTTTCATATGCTGCTTCTTTTAGAAATTGGATTGCTCCTACATATTCTTGGCGATGAAATGCGTTAGCACTAGAATATAATAGCAGTAATTCTTCCCTTGCTGATTTAACAAGATCAAAAGTAAACTTTTGTATCTCTGCAGGATTCTGGATAATCTCTATTCCTTCAGTATCAATCCCTTCTTGTATAGCTTTTATTCTATCCTTAGCATCAATTCCATTCTTCCACAATTCATCAAAGATAGAAGTAAAATGGTCTATGTACGGTTGTTCAGAGCTTACCAAGAGTTTCTGAATCATTTGGCCACCCTCCATTTTTTCTATTGTAGCAATCATTTCCTTATCTGAGACGGCAAAATCAATAGGTGGCATATTTTTAACATGCCTTATCTGAACGCCTATGCTAAGAAATTTTCTTACTATGTCCACACTTTCTCTATCTATGGAAGTAACTAATCTTATGCCTCTATGTCCTCCTTTTGAATACTCTTGCATTACCTTTTCATATGAATCAAAATAGTTGTTATAGACTAAGCATATTCCACCTGCTTTTGAGCAAGCAAAGTATTCTGTCGAGCTTTCTAGGATTTCCTTACCTTTCTTTAAGATATCGTCAATATTTTGTAATACATGAATCTCTTCCAGTACCTCAGATACATATTGTTCCATATCATGTTCTGTAAGTGACGATCGCACTCCAGTTTGTTCTGCCATAGATTGTTGCTGTTCTTTTGCTACCTTTACTGCCCTACTTTGTATTTCTTGCTCCAATTGAGCTGATCCTATGCTTATTAATAATTTCGATTCTTCTATAGTAGATTTTCTAATTGTCTGACGCAGCTTGGTATCCTGAGCCACTGAAATTGCTGACGAATAAATACCCACTAATACCAGATATGATGATAATCCCATAAGTGAAATAGTTGATAGTCCAAAAGGTGGGTAGGGGGCAGAAATCAATACGACAGCTTGGTTTGAAACGAACAATAGAACGAAACCGAATGCAGATATAATCATATAATTTCTTACAATTGTACTATGCGTATTGCTTTTTGCTACAAACCAAAAAGCAATACCAAAAAGAATTCCCCCGACTACTTTACTCATTGTAAAAATCACGGTGTATATTGTGCTGAAAAAAATAGGTTGTGACTGACTAAATGGTAAGAATAGATTTAAAAATAGGGGCTGGAATTGCATTAAAAAATAGATTAAAGGAAGGCAGACTATAATCCAATATCGTATTGCTCCTAATTTTCGCGAGTAATGACGTAAAAGTACAGCAGTCGCAGTCCAAGGTATGATAAAGGAGGCAATAGACGATGCAATATATCCAGAGTTGAGTGTAACGGCTAGCGGTGTGGGAATAAAGAATGGCGTGAAAAAGGTGAGATGAGGGCGTATAAAATATGGCTGGTTTGGGAACAACATATATGCCATATAAAAAAGAGTAAAGGCGGCGTTTATTCCAACTACAGCAGAAGATAGACCATACAACAAGACCACATAATTCCTATTTAACCTAAACCATGAAAAGAATCTATGTGCAAGTACTCCCATTAATATAATGGATAAAC
>DATDNG010000033.1:0-8144 GCA_036518375.1 Nitrososphaeraceae archaeon
AGTAGAAAAAGTAATTTCCTATGAAAGCTCGTAACCCTCGGAACTAGACATATTTATTATAATTTTTTCCTTGCAATATACATAGCTAGCTCAAAGCAAAACCTCACGGCGACGTTATTGATTGCACCTTGGCGCTCGAACCATGGAACTCCTTGTTAAAACATGTATCTACGTCCATCTTCGTCAACGACTGATGCTTGTTGGCTACGTATGTGACACAGTTAAAGAACTTTGTCAGCGCGTGCGCCTGCTGAACAAGACCTATCGAGAGTATCGATACTAGACTCATAGCAACTATCAAAGCTATCGCAACGATGACCACTCTGAAATATACGACGTCCTTCATGTTTTAATATACATGACTAGATACATATTGGATTCTACAGTAGTTTTAGTTAGTTTCTGTAGGAAAATTGATCTGTAAGATGGTGAGAATGTTTCCAAGGCCACATTATATAGTTGCTGTTATCTATACTATAATAACTGTCCTCTAGGATTGAATTGTGGGTTAAGAGATGTTGCTTATTGGTGGCTCTGACCTTAGTCAAATTTAGCTGCCTGTAACCTCCAGTATTTCCAGAATTACTATGATCGAAGGTTGATTCTCTCATCGATATCTGCTGACTGTTTGCTTGTATGCTCTTTGCTTTCATAACTATTGAATTTATGCTATGCTTTGATTCCTGTTATATTAACATTATAAAATGATCTCTGGCTTGGATTGTTATTGCATACATATTTTGCTGTTATTCTATTACTTGATCCTTCTTTGATTGTTGCATATTTAGAGTTAAATAAAAAACTCCACTTCGTGTAATCTGCTGCTCCGCCCGGGCCAGTTCCAGTAGCTAGTCTATATGGCTTCACACCATTCACAATAACATACACCTTACAATGAGATGCCATACTACCTGTAGAAGTACCTTGAATTGTTAGATTTCTACCAACTGGTACCACCTGACCTTTCTTAGGTGAGGTAATTACCAATGGGTGTGATTTATGAGGTGAATATAGTATATTTGGAACAAGACCTTTTAATATTTGCGCATATGAAACATTAGTCCAAAGAAGTAAAAGAACTATTACAAAAGTTCCGATAGCAAAGGATTTCATAGTTGAGAATATTCTATTTGTAAAGTGGAATTTATTAGTTTCTTACTAATATGGTATCTATTATATTGCTTGGGCCCAAGGAATATACATCCACTAATTAATCGGTTTAACTAACTTCAAATAAAGGGCAAATAGTAGACAAAGCATGACAAACTGGCATGAGAGTCAGATAATGATAGTTAAGAGTGCTGACCCCGTTATACACGAAGGGGCAAGTCTTAAGAAAATGCTAAACGAAGTAGAGTCACTTTTGTCTAATGGTTATACTTTAAAAACTGTAACAGAATGTAACGGTGAATTGTTTGTGTTTTTATTGAATGAGTCAGAAATAAGCGGTATGAAATGAACACATAGGTGATCTCAAGATGAGGTGTGCCAATCTCTAAATTTATCGTGTCAGTATTCATTCACTTTTAGTAATAAATGCTAGTTTTTGCCATTCATAATGCTCTCTTATGATTACTCTGAACAGACATAAACTCTTACTCACCTACCGGAGGTACGAATGTATTTAAGATATTATTCATACGTTCATAATTATATGCGATTGACAGAATTACATCTTCTTTAAATGGAGCCCCGATTATCTGCACTCCTATCGGCAGTTTATCTTTGGTTAACCCTATAGGGAGACTAAGTGATGGTAGACCGGTACTATTAAATATCATTGTATTTCGAAGTAAAGCTTCACGAATTTCAAAAAGACTGTCACCAATGCTAACTGTTTCTTCATCAAAATCAGGAGCGGGAATAATAGTAGTTGGAACAATAATAACGTCGGTCTCCTTGTCTAATAATACCGATAGGAAATCACTCTTTATTTTTTTTGTAATATTCATAGCATGCAGATAATCTACTGCAGATATTTTTGTTCCTTCTATTAACATATTTCTTACTTCACTGCTGTAATCATTAGATCTTGTTCTTAGCCTCGTCAAGTGTATTTCTGCAGCCTCAGAGAGCCTTATATCTCGCCAACACTTGTAATATTTCTCTGTGTCGGGTAAATCTACATCGTTAATGGTGGCGTTAGTTAACTTTGTTTGCATAAAATTGTAAAAGAGATTTTCTACCTCTAAATGTAAGGAATCAAAAAAGTAGCTTTTTGGTACTTTAACACAAATTCTTTTTTTATTTATTGATTCTTTTTCAATAATATCTGTATAGAATGGTACTTTCTTTTGCACAGATGTTTGGTCTGAAGGATCCGGGCAGGATATGCGTTCCAATACAGCTGCTGCATCCCATGCACTCCTTGTAATGCAACCAACGTGGTCAAGAGACGGTGCCAAAGGTATAACACCGTGTCTGCTGATCCTACCATAGGTTGGCTTTAGGCCTACCACGCCGCAGAGCGATGCCGGTACTCGAATTGAACCTCCAGTATCAGATCCTAAAGAAATGGGAATCATGCCTGCTGCGACTGCAACAGCTGATCCGCCACTGGAGCCGCCAGATATTCTGGAGATATTCCACGGATTCTTAGAAGAACCATAAAAAGGATTTATGCCTGTTATACCAGATGCAAATTCATTTAGATTGTTTGTACCAATTAGAATTCCACCAGCTGCCTTCATTTTTTTAACTATTGTTGCATCAAAGTCGGGAATATAATCAGATAATATCTTTGATCCAGCAGTGCATCTGACTTTTTTTGCACAGATAATATCTTTAATAGAAAATGGAATGCCGTGAAGATGACCAAAATAATTTCCTTGCTTGATCTGCTTCTCTGCTATTTGAGCTTCTTTATAGATCTCTTCCTGTTCAACTATAGTGATAAAAGCATTCAGCATTGGATTGAGTTTCTTGATTCTGTTTAAACAAATTTCAACTAAATCCACTGGAGATATTTCTCCACTCCTTATTTTATCTGACAATTTCTTAACTGAGAATGTTGATGAGGTTAGCCTTTTTGCCATGACGTTAGTGAAATATATTATATTAAACTTATTAAAATTAGCCAATTATCATGCGTGGATATTCCATTACGATTTGCACTCATCTAGGAACTCAGTATATACCTTAGTTGTTTAACTTAAAATTTGATGCTAACATAAATTAAAGGAGACTGGAATACGTTAATAATAGCGCTATGTTTAGCAGAGGTGAAGTAGATGATGTTAGTCAAAAGCTAGAAACAATAACCAACGAGAGATTGACATGGATAAATGTACAAAAACCTACTCGTAGTATCATTGACAAGATTGGACAGAGGTATTCATTCCATGAGTTAAACCTTGCAGACTGTCTTTCGAAAATACAAATTGCAAAGATAGACAAGTACAAGGATTATATTTTCATGATACTTCATTTTCCAACTATAGAGAAAAAGGAAAAAGGTAGTACAACAACATTAAGAGTCAATCAATTAGCTATCTTTGCAGGGATAAATGTTGTAGTCACCATTCACGGGGGAGATCTTAGGCCAGTTCAGGAGATGTTCAATTTATGCAAACAGAGTGATATGCACCGTAAAATGCAAATGGGAGGATCATCTGGCTATCTGCTTCATAGTATAATAGATGCGTTAGTTGATGATCTGCTTCATTTATTAATGAAGGTCGCAGGAAATCTAGAAGATATAGAGGATGCAGTATTTGATGATAAAGTAACAGTCGTAAAAGAGATCTCAGTCTTAAGAAGAGACATTACAACTCTAAGGCGAGTGGTTATTCCGCTTAAAAGAACCGTGTTGGAGATGACCAAAGATATACAAAAATTTTCTGACGAGGATCTAACGCAATATTTTGATGATGTAAAAGATCATATAGATAAAGTGGTGGAGGCTTTAGATGAATCCAAAGAAACTATAGAAATCTATAAAGACACAGATTTTATGCTGAGCACAGAAAAAACAAACAAAATACTTGCTATCCTTACAATCCTGTTCACTCTATCAATCCCTATTACAGTAATAGGGACTTTCTATGGAATGAATGTTAATTTACCCGGTGGGATTGAAACAGGTTCTTGGAATTTCTTCGGAACATATACAACTCTAATAATAGTCCTGATGATATCGACAGTCTCTGCATTGTTAATGCTTTGGTATTTCCGACGTCTGGGGTGGGTCGAATTTTCTCATTGGAGTTGACATAATAAGACAGCATAGAGATTGCTGCCCGGTGACATGCGTTTAAATAGTCTATGAGGGAAATTAACTAAAGACTGTAAAAAAGATATAAAGATAGAGACAATTGGAGGTTACAAATATTGGACCAAGTCAAAATAATTCAAAATACTAATAATATAAATCATTTAGAAGAACAGATAGATTGTTTTTTATAAAGATTAGGCTGACTGCTATATAGTAATGATCTGCTATGAATTTAAACTATGATACTCTTACTTGTGGCCTTCACTTGAGCCATAGAGTATAGTCGTAGTAATTGTATACGAAATTTTAACTTCAATCAACAAAATATAAAATATTATTCAAGCTTATTCTACGAGGATAAATACATTTTCGATCCAATACTCATAATAGATGCAGGCATAAAATGTAAGCAAATCTAATTATGATAATAGGGGGACTTACAATAACATGGGACAGTAAACGGCTATCTTATAGTTGATTCCTTTTTATCTCCTATTTCATAAGGTGTTTAGATTCTATAAATAAATGAGGAATTAACGGAGGAGTATTAGTGGTAATTCATTTTCTCTTCAGATATTGTTCATATCTCGGAGGCAGATAGAACACCTTTTCAGGTTTTATTTTTAGAATTATTCTTTTTATACTGGATGAGTGTCCAGGGTACTTATCGATATTAAGATACTTCTTTGCAAGTTTATCAATGTGTTCATCAGCGCCATCATTAGTTTGTTCTATAACTCGTCCTTTTATTGTTACCATACTATATGGATTCTCTTCATCTACTAGTGAAATAGATACCCTTGGATCTCTAGAAACGTTTTTTTGTTTTATTCTGCCTTCCGCAGTGTTTACCAGAATAGTTGTATCATCAATATCTATCCATATGGGTGTAACTTGCGGTGAACCATCTTTAGATAAGGTTGCCAAAAATGCAAAATTCCTTTGCTTGATAATGTTGGCAGCCGGTTCGCTAATCTCTTCGATATTTTTAACCATAATTTAACATGCTTTAAGTCTCTAATAATTCTATCAAAATGTAATTATCTAGAACCAAAAAAGAGGAAATAATATATTCTCATGGATAGATTTCAGAATAAGGGGCATTCACTGCAGGACATAATTGCGACAATGTTAGTGCAAATGTAAAAAATATCTTCTTCGATATTGTCTATGCAAGACCATCTTAGGGCAACCTAAAATCGATTTTATGTACTGATGATGTCAAGTGAAATACGAATACTTATTCAACCAAGTTGTTATTAGATTAAGATGATCACAGTGGTTGCATCAATAATACCGACTACATTATATACGAGAAAACCTGCAATGGATCCAAGCAATTACTATGATAGAACAATTATAATCCTAACTCAGTTTCAATCTGCTATACTTCAGAAGCGATGATAGCATAAGCCCAATCAATCTAATTCCCTCTGTTTTGACGCAAGAGTGATAATCGTTTCAAATATGCGAATATTTGCATTAAGAAGGCATATTAACCAGCCATGCGATGTTTCACGTTAGTGAAGGTATTATAATAATAGCACTATTCCATCTCATATGGAAAACCTTACAATATCCTATGTTTATAATACAGTAATGTCATTCAAAGCAAAACATATTGATATTGATGATTATCATTTTGTAATTCCATTCAAGGAACTAGAACTTGGCATGCGATGGATCGTTTTTGTTATTATTATTAGAAATAGGCGTAATTCATTGGTTGAAATAAAATCAAATTTTTAGAAAAGGAATAGTAAAAAAGTAGCATTACAATAGGAATGAAAATTCTATTTCTAACTGCACATCTACCATTACTCCATTTTAGTGGTGGACGCATGCGGGAATTTGAACTCATACAGCGATTATGCAAGAGCATTGAAATACACTTGTGCTCTGTAACAAAGACTTGGCAAATGGATAACAATCACATAAATGATTTGCGCTGCTTCTGTGCAAATATCAAGTTATTTAGAGCGGCTCAGGATGACAAGAAAGATTGCTCCACCTATTCGGATCAAATGAAAAAGCACGCGTCTAGACAGGCAGGTCAATATATTTCATCGTTACTGAGGAACGAGCATTTCGATGTTGTTCATGTCGAAGGATACTATCTCATGCAACATCTTCCAATAAAAATCGATATTCCTGTATTACTAGTTGAGCATAATATAGAATGTTTATTGAGTTTGCAGCGATGTAAGTTAGCTAGGACGAAGAGAGAGAGGCTCTATTACTGGAGAGAGTATCTTTATACTTTAAAGTGGGAAAGGATCTTTTGGAAGCGAGCAAGAATATGCGTCACACTTACTACCGAGGACAAAAAGAATCTGAATAAATTAGAATCCCGCATAGATGTCAAAACGATCCCAAACGGCATAGACCATGTAAACAGGAAATACGAACTGGCTTTGTCTAACTGCAACAACTTTTTAGTAGATGATAAATACCATCGCGTTCTTTTCGTTGGTAATTTTGCCTACGAGCCAAATATTGATGCCGCACTATATTTTTCGGATCTTATATTCCCTATGATTCTCAAAAATGTGCCTAATACTAAACTATTCCTTGTAGGCAATGCGCCACCGCCACAAATCTGGTCATTAAAATCAAATGAATTAATTGAAGTCACTGGTTATGTAGATTCATTATATCCTTTTTATCGGGCTGCTGACGTTGTTATTTGCCCTCTTCGGATAGGTGGAGGAGTAAAGGTAAAAATTCTAGAAGCATTAGCTGCTGGCAAAGCTATAGTAAGCAGTTCTATCGGGGCTCAGGGATTAGATCGGATTAATTGCAAACCCGTAGTCATTGCAGATGATGTATCGGATTTTGCAAAAAAAGTAATTTGGTTACTTTTGAATCCCAGTGAACGACACAAACAAGAACAGAAGGCATTATGTTATGCTAGAAATATTCCTAACTGGAACGAGGCCTCAAAAACATTCATAAAATGTTACAGGAAAATGTTGGGTTCGAGACGCAACGTCAAATCCTAGATATCACATAAAAAATTAGGAGCATTATTTCAGTAATTGGTATTTGTGAGAAATTCGTCATGTTGTATTGTTTGCTATAAGAACTGTGTATTAGTGTTGAAAACCATGTCCTTATCTTAAACAAGAAGATGATCTGAAATTTGAAAGTTCTCACTATAACGTATGCATATAGCATTAGCAAATTTGCACTAAAATGACCGAGTGAAACCATGGCATTCTAGGTTGAACCTTGCGAATAGAATAGATAAAATAATTAATGAATTAAAGGAGAGATCTATTGTAGAAATATGTCACAGAATAAAAAAATCAAGCGGTGCCCAATATGTGGTTGTACAGAGCACAAACTGGTAGGCTGTGGTACGCATTGGCGTAACCATTTAAAGAATGACAAAGGAAAATGTGAACTGAGAAAAAAGTAAGAGGGCAAAACAGGAATTTTAATTATTTCTGTTTTTATTGGTTTCGATAGTAGTACGGAATATAACAATAGATGCTAATTCTGTAAGACTTCATACCATCCTGCAAAATGAATCTAAAATCTAGGTTTCTAACAATTTTGTTTAATTGAGATAAGGGTTTCCTGCCTATTTTAGCGCTTGTGTTATGTCTAAATATTATTTATGACAGGTTATGACAATGACGCAAGCTAAAAATGTACCCGTAGAAAAGTCTGACATCACATCAGATCCTTCAGATAGTTCAGTGCAACAGGGGATTCCATTGCATCTAACAATTCATGTCTATGATATAGATAATGGTTCATGTCTCCCCTCAAAGGAGCTCGAGTGGACATTTGGCATGCCAATTCTCAAGGCGTCTATTCAGCTGTTAATGACCAGGGCACTACAGGAGAGAAATTTCTTAGTGGATATCAAGTAACAGACAATAACGGGACTGCTCGATTCACTACGATTTATCCAGGCTGGTAT
>DATDNG010000034.1:0-2212 GCA_036518375.1 Nitrososphaeraceae archaeon
GAAATTCAGAATAACAGTAGCCAAAGAAGGAATGGTTTGGACTGGAAAAGAACAGCAGCAACACCAAGTCTATGATGAAAGTAAGCCTATAGGAAAGGTACTTGAGATTGAAAGTCTTCAGAAATATATTCTGAAAATTGAAAACATAGATAGAGATCATAAGCTGAAACTTATCGTAGAAGATATGGTCAACAGGTTTAACTTCGAATTTGTTAGACCTACTAGAGATGGAAATTGTAATGATGATATTCTATATGCTCAAGGAGAGAAGGGCATGATGGCGAAGGGGCCACAGTTAAGGATAGAAATAGTTCCATCAGAATCACAAAATGAATCTTCTACAATCAAAATAAGAGTGTCTAAAGGAGGGAAAAAGGATGTATTCAAAGATGACATATATGTAAACAATATCGACGCTCAAAGACTAAGGAGATATATTAAAGAAAACTTCGTTGCTGGTACAAAATGAGACAACTGCATGATGATATGTCCATGATATGTAAAATCGTTATGCCAAATAGACAGATGGGTAAAAAAATGAGTATTAATAACAAACAGATTCTCATCAATCAAGTAATTTGGATGGGAATATCTTTTGGTATTAGCATTGCCATCTCTTTGTTATTGCCTTTTCCAATATCATTAATTACTATAATAGGAGTTTTCATTTTGCTTAACTTCTATATGAGAAACAGAATGATGAAAAAAATGGGCATTGGAATTGGAAGGGTTGGAATGTCTGGTTCGGTATCATCTTCAATGTTTGGAAGCACTTTAAGATATTATTGTATGCGTTGTGAAACAGAGCACAAACAAGCTGCTTGTCCTAATTGCGGTTCAAAGATGAAAAGAGTTGGATCTTAACTTACTTAAAACACAAAATTCAGTTCAACTTCTCTTGTTGAGTATTGAATTCCTTTTAGGTTACTATTATATGGAACACATAATGTTCCGAATTTACAAAATATATACGGATCGGTATAGGATTGATAATCGGCGGATACCTTTTCACAGTTGGGCATAATCTATATAATTTAGGAAGACAGACAGTAAATTGTCTGCCTCTACAAATTGCAATCCTAACTGCTGCTGGTTTTAGTCGTATACTCTATGATTTTTGGAGTAGACGTAAGAATAGGGAGCAGAGGGATAATCCAAAAGAACGAAGAGAGCGGAGATAGAGATTTTTCCCGGCAAATTATCGATAGTGAGCCCCTGAAAGTACCGACATGCCCTCAAACCGGGATAACCAGAACTAGCCCGACAGTTAGCAGAAGTATATTCACCGGTCAACTTAACAGAACCCAAAATAATACTCTATTCAATATTAGTGACATTTGACTTCGCTGTTAAATTAGGGACATTTGTGTTGACATAGCAACACAAGCAACTCTTAAGTTAGGAACAATGAAATGATAGTATTCATTCCAAAAAACCTACTATTTTTGCAAATCCAAAATCCAATCATGTTCCTGTTATAGTAGCAAGAGTTGATCTATACAAACCCCGAATTCAGTACTATAAAATCAGTCAAACATTGGACATATACGGAAACTCTGAACCTATTTAGCAACTGATAGTTTACATATTGTTTTTATTACACTTTACCGATCGTATCTTTGGCAATATAATGATGTTATTTAATTTCATTATAACCATATTTGCCAGAATCTTTGGTATAATCTACAAATGGTTAGATCAATATCTAATAATTTATCTTGTGAATTTTGCCAAAAGCTTTGAGTTTGCAATAGTCATTGTTGCTGCGATAATATTTCTGCTTATTAGTCTATTCTTAACAATAAGATATCTAAGACGACTACCAAATTATTATATCATCGAAGTTACTGATATGTATGGCAAAAAAGCCACAGTTGTTATTGATTGAGCAGATTTAAAAAATGTTGTAATATTATCGACTCTAATGCATTATTAATTGTAATATGTACTTGTGCAATCCTGAGTCTATAAAATCGCCCATCGGTTGTTCCTTCTAATTCTTTAGCAAATTTACTAAATCCTTGATATGCTGCTTCGATCTTGATAAGAGTTTGTTATGCGAAGCAAAACCGACAGAATCATGTTCTTTATAAATAACAATCTTTATGTCCCAATGATGGAAGCCTGCATATTCAATAGAAAGTTAGGGTTGGAGTACATGCATTCAAAATGTGAATTGAAATGAGTGAATCATTTTCTGTACTGTTGGAAG
>DATDNG010000035.1:0-6969 GCA_036518375.1 Nitrososphaeraceae archaeon
CACTTCTATTAGATTGAGTTCAGGAGCTTTTGTAGGTAGAAATACCAGTACAATTCTAGGATGCTTCTTTTTCATAGCTTCCCTTGTTTTCTTTGATCTGTGAATCGATGCGTTGTCAAGTACTATGAATACTTGTTTGACATTAGGATCACATAGTGAATCCACCTTGTTGATAAAATCGATAAACTGGCTCTAACCAACTTCTGTTTGCCAAGCACTCTCCTTTTATAGAAAAAATTGCAATAGATCAGAATCGAGTTATACTAAAAGATTATAAACAAAATAGAATTGCAGAGGTATTGATGAATAATGGAGAATTGCAATGTCTTCTAGATGAGAGATCAGACTGTGTTCATGTAGGTTTTGTATATTCACTTCCTGAACTATATTGTATTATCGACAAGATAGGAATCAAGTTTCCTCGCTTAGCATACATGCTATAATGGGCTTACTCAAGGATATTACATAGAGTGAGAATCAGTTTTACGCTTTGAATGGTAAAAGATACTTAGCTATGTCGAATATGCATCAGAAGGAGTCAACGTTGCCGAACCAGTGATATATTCTATTTCAGGGTCTTCATTCAACAATTTCTCGAGTTCCTCAACATACATACGGACTCCTTTAAATCTGAGTGTCCTATTTTCTTCTATAGAGGAAATACGTTGATATTTTTTATATATCCATTCCTTTTTCATTTCTAAATCCACTTTGCCTGCAGGGTAAACAACTTTGAGCATCGCACTGCCTTCCCAATCGCTATAGGTTGTTTGCATCTGTAGGATGTTTAACAAAAACTTTTGATCCACCTTTGGAAATAATGTTGCTGCTTCCTGAAGTAAGTTCTGATAACTTGATTTTAACTTCGCAGAATGAGAGGGTGACACAATATTTGTCTTCTCAGCCATACTGAATGATGAATGGAAATTATTTCTTTTAACCCTTTATATTATTTTCGACAATTTGAATTCTCCCTTCCAAGCCCAAGTTTATTTTGCATCTGTTACATTCCGCAATCCAATTAAAACTCTAAATCTGTTTGAACTGAACTGGTGGAGGGGGTGGGATTTGAACCCACGAACCCCTAGGGGACGGGATCACACATTCACCTTCAATCTTACGCAGAAATTTCTTTTAATCTTGAGTCCTGCGCGTTTGACCTGGCTTCGCTACCCCTCCATACATGCGCTTTTTCTCTGAATCCTTATTTCAGAGTTACTATTCATACAAATATTGATAAATGGATGTCACATACCAACAAAATATGGGTACAACGAATATGACAACAAACTAATAAGTAGCTCTTCCAAGCTACAACACTTAATATCTGGTTGGTTCTGCATTACTTTTCAATCTTACAAGCTGATGAGTTTGTTGTATAGTATTACTTTTAGTTCCACTTGTTCTTTCTGCGCACTAATTGTTTGATAACTAGTCAAGTCTGTAGATTTACCCTTGTTATTAGAAAAGAAACAACACCAATGACTTTTATATGATTTTCCAACCTTCTGTGTGTAAAATGCATTTCATTAATGAATACAATCCGACAATCCACGCACTATGTCTTGAACTTTGTTATGAGATCTTAAGCAAATCTTCAAGGATGTAAGGAATTGGATGTAGCCATCGCTATACTCAAATGGTGGATCCTGCCTTTCATTAATTCATCTTTTTAATCCATCTGATTTAGGAGGAAACCAACGTCAATCAAAACATGGCAATGTCCAATCAAAGGTTCCCCATAACAATTATGCCACGCTGACTGGTTTTCTAGTCTAAATACAAGAATTGCGCTACAATCTAGTAACAGACAATACCTTTACATAGTTTAAAGTTAAAGTAATTGTTGCCCTATAAGGCATGAAAATGGATAGTATGCCTAAACCAGAAACAGCCTACAGATTATGTACGAAATGTCACTCAAAAACTGTTCACGAGATTAGAGAAAGAACTATTGCAGGCACGAGACTGGTATGCACTGACTGTGGTCAGTCTATTATGGTAGCTAGTGCGTAACCCAGAACCTTTATTACGATATCAAGTTGAACTTCAATAAGATAAAGATGAAGATTAGTGAGCTAAAAGCAGGAATGCGCGGAGTTAGCATAATAGGAAACATTGAAAGCATTACAGAAGCAAGAACCGTAAACCTCAGATCAGGAGGTACTGCCCAAGTTGCAGATGCAGTAATTTCGGATGAAACAGGCAGCATTAAACTTTCGTTATGGGACGACCAAATTAACACTGTAAAGCAGGGTGACAAAATATCTGTTGAGAATGGATACACTCAGGCATTCCGTGGGGAAAATAGTTTAAATATCGGAAAATACGGCAAGCTTACGAAAGCATAACCTCATTTTTTAATTTTGCAAATCTGTTACATTAAATCGAGATCATTCATGATAGGTCATTTATGAGCATGGTGACTTTCATAGATATTGTAAACCAACTCAACTGCATACAACATGTGCGTATATGCATGCAACACATGCACATCATTCAACCATAATGCATTATAAGGCGTATTTTATGTTTTCTGGAGACACATGACACACTGGTCTTCCATCAATATGGAGAAATCAAATATTTAATATAAATAGTTGAGTCTCAAATAGTTAGCTGATGTATCCAGTGTCAGCCGGTTTATGTGTCATATCCAACTGCCGACCCTCCAACATCTTTCCAGATCTTCCAGACATTTGCTGTTCTATAGATCGGATCAACATCTCCGTATCTTTTGCTCTTTTCTCAAGACTAGACAATCCATATTAATGTGGAATATTGAAAGCAAAGCTTCTAAAATGGACTTTGACGCTTTGGCATCAATGACATATCCCGATGTTTCTCCTAATAAACAGGTACCCTTTATTCCACGAAGCTTTGCGATGCCAATGATAAGGCCATTCATTCCTGTTAAACTGCCACTGTCCATAGTTGAGATATTTTGTTCATGAAATGACTTCAGAATATCGAACGAATCAGTCGCTGTGCAAAAAATACGCGGATTGTCTACAAATACTCCAGTAATATATGCTGCCAAAGTAAAGATTTTTTGTGTATTAAATTTGGCGGCAGTATCCAAGGTCTCTTTAGCCAAAAGATATTCAGATTCACCATTTGCTGGCTGGGATTCTCCTGTAAGTATTAGAAAATTAGTATCGGAAGCGAGAGAGTTGTTGAATAAAAAATACTGTTTTTCATGAGTTCTGCCATCCCATTCGTTCTAATAATAACCCGCGGAGGAAATAAAGTCGAGTAAATATCAGAAAGGTGTTTTGCATGAAGTTCTTGAATCAAATTATCAACTGCAAGCTTTCCAACATACCGCTGCCAGGGAAACCGCAAAACAAATGAGACTATAATTGGGGCAAACTGCTAGAGCTATAGACCACATTTATTCCGGGTCGAGATGGTAACATGGAATCTAAATCAAGCAATGGACTTTAAAGTGTTACGAGTTAGTTTTGTAATGTGCATATTGTATTAATATTAATCCTAAGATAATATTCCACTATTTAATATTTGAGCATTGTAACATATAGTGATTGCCCCCTCTCCCAAGAGTGTTTCATATATTAAATGCAAAAGAATACTCTAGATGATCTAATTGGTAGTAACATGGATAATATTGAAGTAGAAACAAGCATTAGAAATTCTCTTCAAATAGAAGAACAGAAACATTGTCAAGAACAAGAAAAAACACTAACAGACATGGAACGTGAAATTGAATGCCCGCGATGTTATGATACAATGACTCTACAATCAGACTTCGATAGCTTATATTATTCCTGCGATAAATGTGGCTTTATACTATACACAATAAAGAGAAGTTATCAACTATTATAGAAACCTTTGATCTGGTTGAATACACGTTACTTTTCATTGCAAGCAAATAATATCATACCTAGAATCCTGTAGTCTACAGCCACAATCCTTTTTTATTATAACAACCACGTCATTTTACATAAGAAACGCGTTAGTACAAAAACAAAAGATCATTCTAAGAAAAATTGACATCATTAAAATTATCGTCTTGATTGCGAAACATGTGAAAATATTTTACCATTTGTCTGCATCGTCTTAATATATTATGTTGTTATGCAATAAATTAGGCAATGCAGTTTGTTCAGATATCAGATTTGCATATCGGAGGTCTCTTTAAGGAGGATGCCTTTAATACTATTGTTGAAGAGGTCAATAGTCTAAAACCTGATGCAATAATTGTTTCAGGCGATCTGACCGATGATGGTCTGATGTTCCAATTTCAAAATGCTCGTAGAGAGATCAAGAGACTCAATTGTTCTAATGTAATCATCTTCCCCGGAAACCATGATTATCGTCATACAGGTTATCTGCTTTTTAAGAAGTTTTTCTCTTCTTCAAAGCAAATTTACGAATTTGATGATATAGTATTGCTTACTATAGGAACTGCTAGACCTGACAGAGACGAAGGTGAGGTTGGACATAGGCAGAATTTATGGATGGAAGAGTCTCTAACCAAATACGAAAATAGGACGAAGATCGTCGCAATGCATCATCATTTAATTGCTATACCTGATACAGGATATGCTAACGTTGTTGGTATTCTTGATGCAGGAGACACTTTAAGAGCGTGCCTAGAATCTAAGGTGGACTTGGTTCTCTGTGGCCACAAACATAGACCATGGCTCTGGAATTTGGGATCTTTGAAAATTGCATATGCTGGTACGGCGTGTTCATGGCGGTATAGAGGAATCTTTGAAAACACATACAACATTATAGACATTAAAGATGGTGAAATTAATGTTGACATAAAGATAGTAGGAGGTAAAAGGATGCCTCTCTCAAATATCGTTAAGAGATATGAATCGAAGGAAGGTCACCAATACACAACGGTAATTGATTAAGGTTCTTAGAGCCATTATTTCTTACCATTGCATATATTAATTACATACTTGTAGTAGGATATTTTACTGGATAATGCTACAAATGTGTTCATACTATAGATATTCAGTATTTTTTCACAAATTTGTCTCAATATAGGCCGCACTAGTCGACGCTGACAATATTTGGTCCAAGTATCTGCTGACTATATTATTATCATTATTTTTATCATTAGCTTAGTATATCATTGCATTCACTCTTTTCAGCAGCTCTTCATTATCAATTGGTTTTTGAATAAACCGATTTTCGTCTAAATCACAAAGTTTGTCTGTAGGCGTTAAACATATTTGACCTGCGGTTAGAAAACACACCTTGGCTTTAGGATTAATTTTTCTTAGCTCTCGATATAGATTAAAACCGTTCATACGAGACATTTTGATATCAAGGATTAAAAGGTCGTAGAGATTGTTATCTCTGAAATGTTCTAAAGCCAAAATCGGATCGTCAAAAGAATCGACTTCAAAGCCATAACCTTCTAAAACCTTTTTTAAAGCGAAATCTACGTCTGGTTCATCATCGACAACTAATATTCTTTGCATTTTCTATTCATGCTCTTTTCAGAAATGTTCAAACCGTCAGTCATGGTTGTTGTCCACAAATCCAAAGTTAGCGTTCTTTCCTTGTAATTATAACCTCTTTCACTCAAACCCTTAATAATACCGTAAAGTACCTAATAAATGACCTTTTTAAGTTGGCTATACAAATATTTCATTATTTGATATTCAACTACTATCTTTTAGAAAAGGTAATCAATGGTCTTTTGTTATATGATAATTCTACAACTATCTATTCGAGACACGTGATAGTGGTTTGAGTGTGCTAGATTCCTTTGTTTTTGAATAAAATCGACATACAACGATATGTCTAAAATGAATACTGATCAAAAAATCAATCGAACAGGCTACCCAATGGGCAAATCTTATGGCTGAACTTCTTGACAGATTAACAGGAATGGGAGCTGAAATAGCTTATAACTTCCAAAACATAGAGATAGATACACCAAAGGTCATCAGTCCAGATGGACATGGTTTAGGCAGTGCTAAATGGAGAAATAAGGAGAAATGATCGAAGACTTCAATAAGAGTATTCCGAAGAAAGGAGGAGAATACTTTGAATGGGTGTGTGACAAATGTAAATGGGGAGCAAGGGGATATGATAAAATGGCCGTTATTGACATGAAGAAGCAGCATGACGAACTTGGCTGCAAGGAGTTTATTTCTATGATAGAATCAAGAGGCAAGAGAATAGACAACTAAACAGTCAAAAACCTAACTAGTGTAGATAAAAAATATTATAATGAAAGAGGAATAAAAAGAATTCTTGTACAATATCTCAAGTGAATGAGATATTTCCTGACTTGGCTTACAGATCATCGAGTGAAACTATAAACAAAACAGGATTGTTAAAAATTAGAACATCAGTCGCAGGAGGATTTTAGAGGCGATACTAGGGATTAGTAGTATCATCAGATAATAGCGTACTAACAAAATTCTCAAGGACGCTATCTTATCCACTGCATCATTCCAGACATTAGTCTTCCAAACACTCTGTATTGTTCATCTAGGAGCTTTGAGTCTTTCAAAGCTATGAAGAATTGTGAACCCACACTATCTTGATCCCGCGATCATGCCATAGACGATGCTCTACGATAGTGCTTATTTTTATTAAATTCTGCTTTATATTCCATCTTTAGGTACGAGACAGAGAACGTTAAGAAAGATAATTGAAAAAGGATTAGTAAGGCTTCAAGAAAGGAATATTTCACGTTTATCCTTCTAGTGGTAACATAAACAGTATAGCGTGTACAGTTGCAAAGGTAAAGGGTATAACATCAGTTTCAATACATCGGGGTAATTTAAATATTGTATACATAGTAAAAAATACCAGATCTAACTGCTCATACAAAGCATTTACAAAGAGTAGAACGAGTTCATCATCGATGAGACATTAATAAAAATGGTTCAGAAATGATATGGTTTTGGGTTGCTTTTGGACTTGAGGGTGAGTCCTTGGAATTAGCATATTTAACGAGAGGAATGGGTTGAT
>DATDNG010000036.1:0-4220 GCA_036518375.1 Nitrososphaeraceae archaeon
AAGAGCATCAGCCAAGTATCGTTCATCTATGGGTGGTATTGCCTCCAAAGGGGCAACTATGACCTTTTCGGCTGGTACTGCCTTGACTTTTGTTACCACTACAGTATCTCCTATGGCTACGCCGGCGTTATTTCTTACAAGGCCATCAACTCGAATTATCCCTTTGCCTTCATCTGAAGGGTAGAGCGGCAAACACTTAGCAACCGTTCTACGCTTGCCTCTTATCTCTATGACATCGCCTGTAGATGCACTTAAAGAATCCATAGAATCATAGTCAATTCTGGCAACTCCACGGCCTACGTCTCTGGTGTAAGCTTCAAGTACCTTTAAAGATAGAGTATTCTGGCTCACAATGACACCTAGGACTTTACTTATCTTTATACCTTTATTACCTTTCGCTTAAGCCAGGCTATGATCTGTTATTGATGTGTTTTGTTCATATTTGAAATAGTAGTTCTAATACTTTTCCAACATTTCTTCGATTAGTTAAAATTTCTACAAGATCGTAAATATATTAAGGTTATCGGCGAGAGATCCGATTTGATATTTAATCATAATTGCATTAACACAAACTTAAAATCACCTAATTGACTGGTTTATTTGGAATAATTTTGGGTAAGCGAACGCTAGTCCGCAGAAGGGGTAAGGCTGGTAAGCAATTTAGAGCAATCACGGTTGGAAAGATTGCCCCTGCCAAATATCCCAATTTCAAATCACATGAAAGTCATTCCGGTACGGTTATCGATATTGTACATGAACGCGGTAGAGATGCTCCATTAGCCAAAATTCGCTTCGACAATGGCATATTATCATATGTTCCAGCTCCAGAAGGCACTAGTGTTGGGAGTAATGTCGAGGTGGGCAGTGGAGCAACAGCAGCTGCAAGAAATATTTTATCGTTAGAATCAATTCCAGATGGAACTCTAATTTGTAATATCGAAAAGAATTTTGGTGACGGCGGTAAGTTAATTAAATCTGCAGGTTCTTCTGCTCTTGTTTTTGCTCATGGCTCTGAAGGCGTAACAATAAAATTTCCTTCTGGCAAGTTCCTTATAGTCAACCCGAAATGCAGGGCAATGATTGGCACAATTGCCGGTGCAGGAAGAAAAGAAAAACCATTCCTAAAGGCAGGCAACAGAGCCAAATATATGCAGGCACATGGAAGATTGTATCCTACCGTCAGAGGTATTGCACAGGCTGCGGTGTTTCATCCCCATGGCGGTGGTAGACACCAACATATTGGTCATCAATCATCAGTTGGCAGAACTACGCCACCAGGACGCAAGGTTGGAATCCTATCACCAAGAAAGACAGGACGCAGTCGAATAAAGGAGCGGAAATAGATACATCTTTCCTGTTTTGATCATATCTGTAGGGTTTTCATCTAGAAAGATATTATAATTCTCTTTGAATATTTAGTTTGTTTCATTGACATTGGATTATATGGATATAATAATTAAGAAAATGGAAAAAGGTCTTCTTGAAAGGCAACCAAGACTTACCGCCCTCACAAAGTTGCAAATGGAGGAACAAGATAATCCATTCAAAATACTTATTGGAACTGTTCTGTCAGCACGCACAAGAGATGAAACTACTACAAAAATTCTGGTCAACTTATTTAGAAGGTTTAAAGGTGCTAAGGATCTAGCTGAAGCAGATATAGAAGAAATTAAAGCAATAATTCGCAGTACCGGTTTTTACAACACAAAAGCCAAGAGAATAAAAAACATTTCACAATTAATAGTTGAGAAGTTTAATGGAGAGGTTCCTGATAATATTGAGAAGCTTTTGGGCTTGCCGGGGGTAGGAAGAAAGACAGCAAATTGCGTTTTAGTATATGGTTTTGATAAAGCTGCAATTCCAGTTGATGTTCATGTTCACAGGATCTCAAATAGACTAGGGCTTGTGAATACCAAAACACCAGAAAAGACAGAAGTGCATCTTAGTCATACAATACGTAAAAAGCACTGGCCAAGGATAAACCAGACTTTCGTTATGTATGGTCAGAACATTTGTACGCCAATAAAACCAAAGTGCAAATTATGCAGATTAAGGAGTATGTGTAATTTTTATCAGAATACCAACGCTCTTGCTCAGAAAAATCATTCCTTTTCATGAATAGAAGCAACCAATTGACAATAAAAATAACTATCACATATTCTTAGACAAGGTACAACAGATATTATAGCTTCATGAGCTATTTCTGGCCATCGATATTGTATTTATGATGATGCTTCCAACAGGTTTTGGCCTTCCAAAGACTAGAGAGGCATGTAATGTAAGATAGGATCTAATCATTAACATTGATATCAAGACATACCTCATGAATCAATTCATTGAACAAACACGTCTTTATATGAGAGGATTACTTTTGCTATCTCGGGTCTCAGTAAGTGTTCGGCAGGAATTTCGCCCAAACTAACCATTTTTCTTATGTTTCTGCCCTTCAATTCTTCTTTGAACTGTGGGCTATGCGGGCAGTTTCTATCATTAGCATAACCTAAACATTTCTTACAATAATAAAAAGCAGGAAAAAACACAGGCTCAATACCAAGATCAGTATAATTTTTGAAGATCTGGTGGGATGCAAAAGGATGATAATAATCTCCAACTCCAGCATGATCTCTTCCAACAATGAAATGGGAACATCCAAAATTCTTCCTCATGATGGCGTGATGAATTGCTTCTCTAGGCCCAGCATATCTCATTTCAGTATGAAGAGTTACAAACATAGCTCTGTCTTTTGGATAATAATTTTTTATAAGTGACTCATATGCTGAAAGGATCACTTCATCCTTAAAATCACCAGGCTTTTTTTTGCCAATCAATGGACTTATAAACAAACCATCATAAATATTCAGGGCTGCCTTTTGCAGCATTTCATGAGCAACATGTGGAACATTTCTTGTTTGAAATCCAACTACAGTATTCCATCCTCTCTTATGTATCTCTGATCTAGTCTCAGAAGGATTCAGTCGATGTACTCTTAATGGTGATGGTGGAATTCTTTTTATAACTTCAATTTTACCTCCAATAAGCCTATCTTTCATACTTGTCATTTTTATAACTCCAGGATGTTGCAGGTCATCTGTCTGATAGATTGATTTTATCACATGGAGTTTCTCAAATGGGTAAACTTCTTCAACATATATGATCCCAAAGTGATCTTTACCTACTCTCAAAGCAACTTCTCTAGCATCCTTCATCTTTGCTGCTGTTTCTACATCAACGTCTAAAATTATAGGAATAGTCCATGCTAAGCCGTTTTTCAATCTACCCAATTCTACAATACTCTCAAAGTCATCTTGTCCTACAAAGCCTTCAAGTGGACTAAAGATACCGTCAGCTATATTTTCAATGTCGTTTCGAAGATCGTTGATGACCTCAATTGAAAACATTTCATCGATATTTCTCTTAGCAGCAAATTTGTTTATCAACTCGCCCCCATGAGGCTTAGGTATTCTGCTATCACTATCCAAGGATCTTCCCTATTTAGGTTGCTTTATAGAATCCCAATGCAGACCACATTCTTTATGTGCTGCGTTCTCCCACCACCACCTCCCTGACCTTAGGTCCTCACCTGGCCGAACTGCCCTTGTGCATGGTTCACAACCTATACTTGGATAACCCTCGTTGTGCAGCTTATTAAATGGGACACTATTTTTATGAATATAATCCCAGACCATTTTATATGTCCAATCTGCCAGCGGATTGACTTTGATAATGTTGCCGTGCAAATTATCAACTTCGATTTTTTTAATATTGGCACGTGTTGTAATCTGCTCTCGTCTCAATCCAGTGATCCAGCCGTCGAACTTACTTAGCGCTCTATTAAGAGGATGTACTTTTCTAATTTCGCAACAAAGCTTTCTATTCTCAACATTTGCATACATCAAGTTCACACCTTTTGCTCTGACCATTTCTTCAACTTCATTGTGATCGGGAAAATATACTTCAATCTCTATTTCATATTTATTGCGAATATCATCCATTATATCATAGGTTTCTTGATTGAGCCTTCCAGTGTCTAAAGTGAAAATTTTGGTTTTTATCTTGTCAACTTTCGTCATCATGTCAATAATAACGACATCTTCAGCACCAAAACTTGATGCCAGTCCAATTCTTAATCCATAATTATCAATAGCCCATTTTAAAATATCATATGCAGACTTGTTTTCCATTTCCTCTGCAATTTTCTCAATCTGCTCAGTTGTTAACTT
>DATDNG010000037.1:0-20269 GCA_036518375.1 Nitrososphaeraceae archaeon
ACGACATCAATTTTCTCAAGCATACTTTAGGTTACCTTACTACACAAGAACCAAAAATGTCCTGGCACCCCGTAACGTTCACGCGATATGCACCAATGGAGAGAAAGTATTGATGAAAATCTCAAAACAAATGGTTAACAACCGTGAAAATAGAGAAGGAGTAAAAGGATGGCTAAACCCCTCGAGATACGGCTGGGAACGCATATCTTATTGGTTCCAAAGATTAACAGGGATATTTCTTCTAATGTACTTTATAGGTCGTGTGTACGAAACTAGTTCATTGGTACGTGGTGAAAATAATAATCCATCTCACTTAACTATCGTCAAAGGTCTGGGTATGGGTTGCGTTAATATTAGCCACTAGCCGCGATAGCTATGCTGTATGGAAGTATTATACTCTTCGGGGGAAAATAGGACAAAGCTGGTAGAAAAATGATGCTCAAAGAAAGTCAAATAATGAAGATACATTATACTACGGGACTTGCAGCATTGTTTGTCGTCGCAGTGCATATCATAGTGCGGCTAATGACACCATCATTTAGTTTGAGCTTGTCATATGAAAATGTAATTAAAAATTACCACAATATGCCATACTCAATACTTCTTGAATCCATTCTTATACTTATTGCTATCCATGGATTTAATGGCTTGAGAATTATATTACTAGAATTGCGACAGAACAAACGATGGGAAGACGGTATTACCATATTTACTATAGCTGCAACAATAACCATCATTGCATACGGTACTAGAACCATAATTATGGCTAATTGGCTCGTATAATGATAAAAAATGGATCAAATTATTAAAAAAATTCGTATGTTAGGAAAGAAAAATAATCGAAAAGATATGAGAAAGATCTATAATACAACAAAAGCTGAGAATACTCGCCAAATGGTCGTTCTGAATGTTTACCGAGCTAATACATATAAAAATGATTTGCCCCGATTCGAAAAATATCAAATACCGGTACAAAGATGGATGACAGTACTAGACGCGCTTCTTTTCGCAAAAAGCTATCTTGATAGTAGCATTGGAATAAGATATTCATGCAGAATGGCCTCATGTGGATCTTGTGGAATGAAGATTAATGGAATTCCTAAACTGGCTTGCTATACGAAAATCTCCGAGTTAGAGGGCAATACTATCACGTGTGAGCCACTTTCAAACTTTCCGCACATTCGAGATCTTGTCACTGATTTCTCACAATTCTTTGAACATCACAAGGAAATGTCTCCCTTTATCCACAACAACAATGCAGAGATCAGGGACGAAAATAAACTGTCAGAATTTAAACAGACGCCACAAGATGTTGATAAGTATTTGCAGTTCTCCTATTGTATTAAATGTGGTTTATGTTACTCTGCATGCCCTACTGTGGCCACTGATACAAAATTTCCCGGTCCTCAGGCTCTATCGCAAGCATATAGATATTATGCGGATACAAGGGATCAATTATCTAGTCGGCGATTAAATGCCGTAGATGAGAAGCATGGAATTTGGAGATGTCATTTTGCTGGATCCTGCAGTACGGTATGTCCAAAGGGGGTTGATCCAGCATTGGGCATTCAATTATTGAGAGGCCATCTAATGGGTTTTTCCAAGAATGAAAACAAGATAGCCAAATTACGAGATCCAACGTCTAAAGAGATAAGATGATAATAATCATATGAATAGTTCTATGATTAGGTACCATTATTTAATAAACAAGTTACCTGCGAATGTTTTTAATTTTTAGCCTTTTTTGTAGAGGTACATGATATATATATTATTTATCATTGTAAAAATAATGATACATTCTAGATGCTGCATACAAAATTATTGGGAATCAAACAGGCTTTTTTGATAGCCTACTTAACTGGATTTCTGTGGCTTCGTAGAAATCCCATGTCGATGGTCTTTACGGCTATTAGCCCATTTTCATTACTCTTTGTATTGTTTGTAATTACTAACGGTCATTATATTCAGTTTGCACTGGCCGGCAGCCTAGTTATGGCGCTCGTAGGTTATGGGCTGGCACTCGGACAAGATATATCATTTTACAAGACAGAGTACAAGATTCAAGATGTTTTTGTTGCGTCACCGGTATCACCGTTAACATACATGACTGGCCTGGCTCTTTCAGAGCTTTTGTTTGGTCTGCCGGCATTAATCGTGCTTACAGCACTTGCTGCCTCCTTCGGAACTTCGTTTATCAACTCAGCTTTATTATTGTCAGATATTGTGTTAATTTGGGGGGCTATGTCAGCTATGGGTTTTTTTTTGTCATCTCACATGCTACATATGAGAAATGCGACACAAGTAATCTCCTTTGTAAATGTAATCCTGACCGTGATTCCTCCAGTGTATTATTCGATAGAACGATTGCCTTTGGGATTACAATACCTTTCTTACTTCTTACCTACTACGCATGCCTCAATTATAGTACAGTATACCATGGGCCTTCCAACACCGAAGGAGTGGTCGCTTGGACTAGGAATTGGAGTGCAGCTTTTATATCTAGTAGGAATGATAGTACTAGCAAAAACAAAAGCCCTTTGGCGTGAGAAATGATTGTTTTGACTTGTTTTTGAGTCACATTATTCATTTTTATTCAAACCATGGCGTGTAACGAAGCATGCGGTTATTGAAAAGATAAAAATCCGTCATATTTTAGATTTCTATCATACACGGGGCTCTTAAGAAAAAATTTGCAAAAGCACTTATAAGAACCTACAATTTAAGTATATGTGTCATCTCTGTCTGGATGCCTTTTTTAGTGAAGCTAATATTCCATCTGCTTTATGCTTGGTTTCCATCCATTCTTTTTGTGGATCAGAGTCCATTACAATACCTGCGCCTGATTGAATATAGGCCTTGCTCTTGTTTATAAATAGAGATCTAATAGTAATGGCGAAGTCACACGATCCATTAAACGAAAAATAACCTACTGCGCCTGCATATGCTTCACGAAGCTCAGGTTCCAACTCATCAATTATCTGCATCGCACGAACTTTTGGAGCACCAGAAACGGTCCCAGCGGGAAACACTGCTTTAACTGCATCATAAGAGTCGTAGTCATTACGAAGATATCCTGATACGTGAGATACAATATGTTGCACATGGCTGAATCTCTTTATCTTCATATGCTCTAGAACCCTGACTGTTCCATACTTGCATATTCTTCCGAGATCATTACGGGATAAGTCAACTAGCATGGTGTGTTCTGCAACTTCCTTTTCATCATTGAGCAGATCTTTTCTAAGCTTCTCATTTGCCCTTTCATCATCAACAATAGGTCTCGTTCCTGCAATTGGAAAGGTTTCAACATAATCTCTACTGATGCGGAGAAGCATCTCCGGGCTTGATCCTATTATACACCTGTCTGTCATCTTGAGAAAATACATATAGGGCGAGGGATTAACGTCTCTTAAGGACTTGTAAACAGATAGCAAATTTCCCTTCACTTTAAATTTCATCTTCTTTGAAAGAACCACTTGAAAAATGTCTCCATCACGGATGTATTGCTTTGACCTGTTAACTATTTTGATAAATTGACTCTTAGTCAAATTGCTTTTGGGAATTGAATAAAAGAAAGACGGATTGATATTTATGTCATTTATACGCACAATTTCTTTTATCAAATCTAAGCGAGACTTATTTCCGATATTAAAATAATAAGTTCGATTTTCGGTATTATCGTACAGCAGTCCATCCGTGTAAATTCCAAATTCCAATAATGGCAGTTTGCCTTTACCTTCAACTGGAAGGTCCTCCCAGAATCTTACGGCATCATAACTAATATAACCAACTGCTCCACCAATGTATCTGAATTGGCTTTCATTTATTTTTGGCAGAATTTTTTTTATGTATGATAAGGGCTCTTTAACTTTATGCTTAGCAAGAATTCTTTTCTTACGGTCATAAATAGTAAAGTTGCTCGGATTGCAAGTGACCGTAAATTCAGGATCAAACCCTATAATAGACATTTCCGAAAGCTCCTTTGGACCTACAAGAGATTCTAGAATGAAAACCTTATCGTAGTTATTGTACAAAGCAGTGAAAAGCTCAAACGGGCTACGATTAGTATCTAATTTGTGAATATGAAAAAGACCTTTTTTTATTTTTGATGCAGCCCCAAATGCTATCACCACAAATATTGCCTCTCAAAAACGATAAGACCATGACTCAAACTTCTTTGACGCATTTAAACTTTGCGTAATCATTATCCACATGGCTGCACAATCAAAATACGACACAAAATCTTCCTATTTATCTATTTAGGTAGTTAAAAGTGAGATAAATAAGTGAGATAATATTCCTATATTAAAAAAGAAGATTATCCATTTTAGTATTTTTACTCCTCATTCTATCACAGCTACGACGTCGTATCTGGCAACAGTTGAACCTTCCTTTGCTCTTATTTCTTTGATATGACCATCTTTGTGTGCCTTAACCGCCACCTGCATCTTCATTGATTCTAATATTACTATTGCATCTCCTTTTTTGATCGAAGATCCAACCTTTGGCAGAACGGATACGACTCTTCCTGGAATCTGACTAGTCAAATTATTTTCTCCTCTACCAAAGCTTGTGGCTGATAATGATTTTTCGAGGACATCGGTAAGTCTTGAATGTTTTTTTATTGTAAGAACGTGTCCGTCGATTAATGTTTTAATTTCCGAGCTGCTCCAATTAAGTATTTTGGCGTGATGAAATGAATGATCTAATATAAACTCAAATTCTTGGGTACCTGATTTTAGCAACCTAACGTTATGCTCTTTTCCATTTATCTTTATCAAAATAGACTCTCGTCCTAGAGTACGTATTAGCTCACCATCCAAAACAGTTGCCTGATCGGCTAATTTAAATTCCATTAAATTCCCTTCCGATCTTCTTCCATTTTGATTTTTGTAACAGAGCTTTGGATGTCATACTGCTGCTTCCACTCATGCCATTCTTAATAAATTCAGATTGCAAAAGGATTGCAGCAATAGCTGCAGATGATTGTCGCTGTGACTCTTCTTTTGCATTCTCCCTCATTTTGTCCATTATGTTAAACCTTTCCAGATAATCGGTAGAAAGATCTCCGTTGATAAAATTTTGCTCGTCCATTATAGTCTTGTATAATGGAATCGTCGTGTTAATTCCTTCGATCGTAAATTCATCGAGAGCGTTCTTAGTCCTTATCCGTGCTTCTTCAAAATCCCTACCCCATGCAATTAGCTTTGCAACTAAAGAATCATAATATGCCGACACAGTGCAGCTTGGATATAGATATGTGTCGACCCTAATTCCTGGGCCATAGGGTATGTTACAGTTTGGGACTGGGCCGACAGATGGTGTGAAGTCATAAAAGGGGTCTTCGGCATTAATTCGGCACTCAATAGCGCATCCATGCATCTTTAGGTCCTGTTGACTAAATGAGATCTCTTCACCCTGTGCAATAGATATTTGCAATTTTACAAGATCGATGCCTCCAGTCACCAATTCTGTGACAGGATGCTCTACTTGTAACCTAGAGTTGATCTCGATAAAATAAAAGTTACCTTCTTGGTCACGTAGGAACTCTGCAGTCCCTGCGTTAAGATAATCAACTGCGACTGCCGCTCTAACTGCTATTTCGCCCACTTTTTCCCTGGTTTTTTGATCAACGACCGGCGAGGGCGACATCTCAATAAGCTTTTGATGTCTTCTCTGTACTGAGCATTCACGTTCAAATAAATGTCGTGAATTTTTATGTGCATCCCTGATCAGTTGAAATTCAATATGTCTGATCCTTTGAAGATATTTTTCAACAAAAAGTGCAGCTTTTCCAAATGCAGCCTTTGATTCTGCAGATGCCATTTCGAATTCCTGTTTTAGCTGTTTTTCATCATTAGCAAATCTGATTCCTCTGCCTCCGCCGCCGAATGCAGACTTCAAGAGAACAGGGTATCCAGCATTGTGAGCGATATCAGCCGCCTTCTCGACATTGTCAATGACGCCATCGCTACCAGGAACAGTAGGAACTCTTGCCTTCTTCATTATCGCCTTGCATTTCATTTTGTCTCCAGTGATTTCCATCGCCTCGCTAGTCGGTCCGATAAAGATTATACCATTCCTTTCGCACATCTCTGCAAAACCTTCGTTTTCAGAAAGAAATCCATAGCCCGGATGTATTGCATCTACCCCTACAGTATTTGCGACTTCGATAATTTTGTTCATATTGAGATAACTTTCTAGAGCTGGGGCCTTGCCAATATAGTAAGCTTCGTCAGATCTCTTCACATGAACAGATCTGGTGTCCTCGTCTGAATATACTGAAATTGATTTTATGCCTAGTTCTTTGCATGCGCGTATAACTCTAAGAGCTATTTCACCTCTGTTGGCAATTAAAATGCTAGATATCTTGCTGTTTTTTCTCATTGAATCTCACTTTTATATTCTAAGTTACCATCTGTGCTATAAATTCATATTTTCGTGTTTCTTCCATGGTCTAGCTTCCCTCTTAGTAGCCAAGGCATCAAGAGCACGTATTATCATTGGCCTAGTTTCCATAGGGTCAATTACCAAATCAATAGTGCCTTTTTCTGCAGCTATATATGGATTAGCAAACTTGTCACGGAATTCCTTTGCAAGCTTCTTCTTAGTTGCTAAAGCATCTGGTGCTTGTTTCAAATCTCTTCTGTGAATAATTGTAATTGCTGCTTCTGGTCCAAGTACCGCTATTTCTGCTGTGGGCCAGGCATAATTTATGTCCGCTCGGAGGTTCTTACTTCCCATGGCGATATACGCACCACCGTATGCTTTACCTATAATGCAAGTGATCTTTGGAACTGTTGATTCGCAGTATGCAGATAAAAGTTTGCTACCATGCCTTATAATTCCATTATGTTCCTGATCAGTTCCTGGAAGATATCCTGGTGTATCTACAAGAGTAACGATGGGAATATTAAATGCATCGCAAAACCTGATGAAGCGGGCGCCTTTATTTGAAGAATTTATATCTAGAGCCCCAGCCAGATATAGGGGTTGATTAGCGACGATACCTACTGCTCTGCCACCCATCCTTGCAAAGCCTACAATTATATTTTCTGCAAACAATTCGTGAACCTCCAAAAACTCGGCGCTGTCCACTACTGACTTTATGATCTCCTTCATGTCGTATTGTTGGTATGGGTTTTCGGGAAGAATGTTTACAAGGTTCCCGTCAATTCTGTTTGGATCATCAGTGCTTTCAAAGAGCTGAGGCTCTTCTGTATTATTTTGTGGAAGATAAGACAATAATTTCTTGATTTTGTCCATACAATCATATTCATTTTTGGCTATGAAATGTGCTACACCTGACTTTGTTGCATGAGTTCTGGCACCCCCTAATTCTTCAAAAGATACCTCTTGGCTTAGAACCTCCTTCACCACTTCGGGACCGGTCACGAACATTTGGCCTATATTTTCTACCATCAGGACAAAGTCTGTCATCGCTGGGGAATATACTGCTCCTCCCGCGCATGGGCCAATACTTGCCGTAATTTGCGGTATTACTCCAGAGGCCATAGTATTTCTAAAAAATATGTCACCATAACCGTCAAGGCTCATTACGCCTTCTTGTATTCTTGCGCCCCCTGAATCAAGAATACCAATAAGCGGCGCCCCAGATTTCATGGCATGATCCATAATTTTAACAATTTTCTTTGCTGCCATTTCACCTAACGATCCGCCAAGAATTGTAAAATCATATGCATAAATGAAAACTTGGCGGCCGTTGACTGTCCCAAATCCCGTTATGAGACCATCCCCATAGTATTTCTTCGTGTCAGGATCATCGCTTCTGTGTGTTACATACTTGTCAATTTCCAAGAATGTATTCTGATCCAAAAGAAGATCTATTCTTTCTCTGGCTGTAAGCTTGCCTTTAGAATGCTGTGCTTCAATTTTATCATTCCCGCCGCCACCTTCAGCCAATCTCTTCAGATTGTAGAGGCGCGTAATCTTATCTTCATTCATGACTTTGCATTTTATGCACCGGCAACTTATATAAATTCATTACAAGGCCTCTTTCCATCTTCGTTACGGTTTATCTTCGTTACGGTTTATAGAAGCCATTATTATTTGCATTTATTATTATTGGCTAGGATCAAGATTAGATTACTCTCTTAATCCCGACCGTCCTCCACGCGCTCTACGAAAGTAGGCAAGTCCAAGATTGTAATTATCAAATAACGATTCCAACGTCTCCAATTCGGTCTCAAGCCTCTCAATTGCTTCTTTGTTAGATGTTGCGTTTTTCTGTAAGTCATGTAGTTTCTCATTCTTTTCTATCAATAACTTGGCCACATTCTGTTCATATTCACTTGACATCTTTAAGAAGGAAATATTATTATTATTTAGATTTTAACTTTTGGTATTATTGATTTCCTTGAACAAAGTGTTTTTTGATAATCTTTGTAGGTGTCATCTTATCGAACATTCTCGATCCTAAACGGCTAGGCATTCTGCTGCCGTATTACTCTGAAACTTAGCTTGGATAGATTAGTCAAAATTTTTGGCTAGTGAGTTGTTGCTCTCTCACCTATTTATCATCAGCTTATTTACATTCTACATCCCGAAAAGTTGCATACGGCGTATTTTGCACTTAACCGCTACCGCTGAAAACTCGCCTCTCCTTATCTTTGTCTTCTAGAGCCTTTATGTTCTTTTGATAATCTACAAGCACATTGGTATTCTTCTCAAAGTAAGGAAATAGATTACGCCTAACCATTTCATTATACCAATATTCATTATAATGACTTATTGTGACAAACAGAAATTCGAGAAATGGCATAATTGGATAGCCTTGTGGCAGCATTTGTAGTGCAATCTTCGCGTCATCCGAATAGATCTTACTTTTTTTCATTGTGAGCTCAAAACCCTTCTTTATATCTCCCACGTTTAATGAGTAATACAGAGGCCAAGATGGGATTTTTATCGATCCGCTCTTCAGAGCATCTTCAATTTCATTCCCACAACCCACACATTCGCCTGCCTTTGCCATACCCAAATGGTAAATGTCGCCCAAGGGCCTATGATTTAAAGCCATATTTCTCCCAGCAGATCCCATTACCGCCCTGTATTTCTTATAACAGCCAATCATCCCTTCATCAGAAATAGACTCAGGCTTACTTTTCAATTTGGAGTCTATATATTGCCCAATTCTTGCATCTTTGAATCCCTCTTCAAATGTCTTTAAAACAGAATCGCCACCTTGAGAAATTTTTTCTCTTGCAATTTCCAATATATAGGGGCTCATAAGTTTGTAGTCGTCAAGATACTCTAGATCTTCGTCTTTATCAATTATTCTGTCCATTGGTTCACTAAGATCAATTGCTAAAATATGGCCATCAATGATCGAATTTTTTGTATCAACAGGCACATTTTCTTTCAAATAGTCCGCCGCCCCATCAAACAATGCGGTAAAAACCGGATATGTCATCTTCACGAAATTAGAATTCAGGATTCTGCCTAAACGGTCTGAGAGTACGTCCGGTTTTGACAACCTTGACTTTACGTCATTGATGTTGTGCTCATCTAGAGTAAATTCAGAAGATCCTACCTCATCTAAGAATTTTTTCAATGTGCCAGAAGGATTGGTATCAGAAGTAATCTTTTCATGTAAGGAAACAAGAAATCTTTTTGTAAATTCAGGGAACTCTTGTCGTGTCTTTTCCCTGTATTTATTAAATTGTTTATACCCAGATTCCCTAAATAATATCTGCTTTAGGATAATTCTTCCAGATCTGGTTCCCATTAAAGCAGATTTTGTGTAAACAGATTCATCTTTTCCATTCATACATATACAGTTGAAGTAACAATCAGCAATTATTTAACTATTAAGATCGGTAAATAATGAATTAGCGAGAAGCCATTGCAATTCGCTCCTGCTCGTTCTTTTTCTTTATAGCATGACTAGCCATATCGTTATTTGCTGCCTTCATGATTTCATTTGCTAAGGCTTCTTCGATTGCTTGGGGGTTAGAGTATGTAGATTCTTTCACACCTTCGGCAATAAATCTAAGTGCAAGATCAACTCTTCTTAGTGGTGCAACGTCTACAGATACATGATATACGACGCCACCATAAACTATACGGGTTGTGTCCTCGTTTGGTGATGCATTTTCAATAGCTCTTACCACTAGCTCTACGGGGTTCTTACCAGTTTCTACATGTATGATGTCAAGAGCAGTTTTAATGGTCTTAAGAACCCTCATCTTTTTACCTCCCATCCTACCGGTATTCTTTGCATATCTTTTACCAAAATGCATCATGTTGTTTGCTAATCTTTCTATGACGTTAACTTCAGCTTTCTTTAATCTCTGATGTTCATGTCTTCCAAAGGTGATGGGGTATACACCTGGCAATCTTAGCGAAATTGCTTTTTGGAGGCCAAGGTCACTTACTTCAATCTTACTAGTATCCCATTTGTTGAATAATAATATATTTACCCGTTCTTTGCCACTCATCTTTGTTACCTCCTAGGTTTTTCCTTCCTCCCACGGACAAGTTCATTCAATGATACCCCATTGACTTTAAAGACTTGCCACCTGACTCCCGGTATATCTCCCATAGCTCCTCCCATCGATCCTCCGATTCCCTCCAATCCAACCTCATCGTGCTCATCGACGAAATTCAGAGCACCATCTTTGGGAAGAAAAGCCGTAATTGATTTACCATTTTTAATCAACTGCACTCTTACGCATTTTCTGACAGCAGAGTTAGGCTGCTTCGATTCTATGCCTACTTTTTCTAAAACAATACCCCTCGCCTGTGGAGAGCCTTCCAGTGGGTTAGCCTTTTTATCAAGCATCAACATTCTTCGCTTGTAATACTTGTTCGCCCACCTAGCTCGGTTTCTTTTTGCTTTGAGAACGCGACCAGCAAATAGCCCTAGCGGTGATTTAGCCATCTAGATATTCACCTGATTTTTATGCATAGGGAATTGATCCTCACTTACTATTAAAACATTGGATATTTGGAAGTATCGTTTTGCAAGTAACCTTGCTTTCTCGGCATTTCGCCCTTCTCTTCCAACTACCACCCCCTTTTTTTTAGCATCCACACTAACGATAGCTTGCATTGTTCCATCGACCCTTTCATTTATCTTTACTTCGTTGATCATGTCGGAATTGAGTATGTTACGGATGAATTCAGAGGGATCATCAGAGTACTCAACAAGTTCAACCTTCTTTGCAACAACGTTCTGTAATTGTCTGATCGTTGTGCCACCCTTACCTATTGCGAGACCCATGTGACCTTTATTGACAACAAAAATTACTCGTTCCATTTTATCATCTACAATACAATCTCTTGCAGTGGCAGTTGTAATGCTCTGAAAGAGAGACATTAAGCGTAACTCATCAGAAGTTAATTTTATTTTCTCCGTCATCACTTACAACCTCTAAAATGGTCGGAGTATTTGCACTTTGACAGCATTGAACAACAATTTATACTGCTGATTGACTATGTTCAATTTAAGTCTATTTCCCATCATACTTTGTACTACTAGTGACATGTGCTCAGTCTGCAAATCGTACCTATTCTGTTGTGCTCTAGACACCGTATTAAGTCTTTTTATAACTTAACTTAGTCCGCAAGATTTTCAATTTCTATCTGATTGGAAATCTGAAGAATAAATTAAATTTTTTTAGTGTGACAATGGACATCTTGGAGCATATTATTATTATTATTCTGTCAAGATGTTTTATGCTCTTTTGTTGCCTCCAAAAGGATTGAGTTTATTTGTGTATCTGTTCCACCTTTCAGTGCAATTATGCTAATTCTGAATGGTTTATTGCATAGCTTCCCAAGTTTGAAGGAATTGCCATCAAATGTATAGACCGGAACATTGGACGATTTAGCCTGCTCTTCGATCTTGGATCTATCCTCGGATTCAACACTAGTGGAGAGTATTATCAGTTTTGAACCTTTGATGCTTTGTAATACTTCTTTTGTTCCAAATCTATATTTATTAGCACTCAAGGCGTCTTTAAGTACTTTGTCTATTGTCTTGGCCATTTTGTTCTCTCACCATCATATAGAGTTCTACCATACCTGTTCCTACAGGTACCGTAGCGCCGACTATAACGTTTTCTGTAACACCCCTTAATGTCTCAACCTGTCCTTCAAGAGAGGCCCTCGCAATAGTGGGTACAGTAATTTCAAATGCCGCACGAGCCAGAACAGATGTTTTGGTTCCAGCAATACCATGTCTCCCGATCTGTTGCAAGTATCCCTTAGATGTCATGAGATCTGCTACTAACATAATATGTCTTGTGTCAACCTCAAGGCCCTGTTCTTCAAGAGTATTTGTGATTTCTTTTACAAGCGCCGTACGAGCTGCCTCGATTCCAAGCGTTTGCCATACCTCGTAAACATTGTTAGTTGTGATCCTTGAAGTATCGATTCCATTTATTGCTACCACTTTGGAAAGGTTTGATCCAGCAGTTTGAATAACCCACTCTTGATCTTGCTTGACAATTGTAACTCTTTCGATATCAGGTACTCCTTTAACTCGAGTATTTAACAACTTGTTCTTTAGAGTCAAAAGCGTTTGAGCATCTGGCTCATCAGGGATGGTTATTTTGATAAATTGCTTCTTGTCGTTTAGTTGAATTTCGTATTTCTTTTTGGAACCTTTTAACACCTCATGGACCTCTTTTATTTCGCAACCACGTTCTAAAAGCTTGTCTTCTGATAAGTGGAAAGTAAGTATGCCACTGTAGTCAGTGTCTGTTTTTTCGACTAAATCACTTACTCGTGTAAAAATGATCTCTCTTGCAACTTCTAGCGCCTTTTCTCTGGATACCCTGTGACTATCGTCAAGGTATATATCCATGGTTGGTGTCACCGGTTTTTTTCTGGCATCTACCAACTCTATTAGCCTAGGAAGCCCTAAAGTAACATTTCTTTCTTTCACGCCAGCAAAGTGAAATGTCCTTAGAGTCATTTGGGTTCCTGGTTCGCCAATTGATTGTGCAGTTACAACTCCTACTGCTTCACCAGGTTCTGCGAGGGCCTTTTCAATTAGGTCAACAGTTTTTTTCAATACTTTCTCGGCTCCCTCTTTGCTCAATCTGTTTTCCAACAAGGATTCCTCTAGGTTCTTTCGTAGCCGCGGGTTAAGATTTTCAGCGTATTTTGCCAAAATGCTTTTGATATCATGTTCCGAGGCCTTCCTGCCTTGGTCAATTACGGATTCACCCTCAATCAATCTTGCAATATTGACGGCTTCACCGTGATCACTTTTCGCTGGGTCAATCCCATCTTCTCCGTATATGTATTGTAGAATATTTCCGTGAGGGTCTCTTACGGTCTGATCGTATTCTATTTTCAGGTGTTCAAGAGCATTTATCAATCTTCTCTGCATGTAACCTGATTGCTGAGTCCTAACAGCAGTGTCGACCAGCCCCTCTCTGCCACCCATGGCATGAAAGAAGAATTCCAACGGACTCAAGCCATCTCTATAGTTTGATTTTATAAAACCCTTGGCATCAGGATTCATGTCATTTGTCTTGAAGTGTGGAAGCGACCTGTAATGATATCCTTTGTAAATTCTCTTTCCTCTTATAGATTGTTGACCCAAAGCCGCCGTCATCTGACCAATGTTTAGAGTAGAGCCTCTTGCACCTGTTGATGCCATGATTACACCTGAATTATCGTTTGGGAAGGCCCTATCTGCTGTCTTTCCAGCTCTATCTCTCGCTCTGGATAATTCGTTCACTACGTACAATTCCAATGCTTCGTCAGGAGAGAGTCCTCTTGTTAGAGGCAGCGTGCCATCCTTGTATTGCTGAATCAACTCGTAAACCTTGTCATAGGCCTTTTGGATAACGTCGTTAATCTCAAAGTTTGTTTCTTGATTGAGCCATAAATCAGAATAGCCATAAGTAAATCCCCTGTGTGTTATGTATGTCTTGAGCATGATAAGTATTGAATCAAGGAATTTTCTTGCGGTATCATTCCCATAATCTTTTGCAATTCTATGCAAAACGCTGTCTGGTTCTTCTGCACCAATGGACGCTTTGTCAATAACGCCACTGATAAGTTCTCCATTTTTTATAACAACATCTTTTCCTTCACCCTTTGCTGCTTTGTTCCACTTTGAAGTAATTATAAAGTTAAAATCTTTGGGAAAGAACAGTGAGAAAAGCTGTTTACCAGTATATAATTTCGCTCCATCGTTAGTTATTTTTGGTTCTGGAAGTATTCCCCTGTATCCTCCTATGAGTGCCATGTTGGCAAATTCCTCCTTAGTTAGTATAGTATCATCCCGAGTTAGAATGAACGCCCCTGTGATAAAATCTCGTATACCGCCAATGATAGGACCTCCGTACCTAGGTGAGATCAACTGATCTTGGACACGCATAAGTAGAGACGCCTCGGCCCTAGCCTCTTCGCTTTGGGGCACATGCAGATTCATTTCATCTCCATCAAAGTCGGCGTTATACGGCGGGCAAACCGCAGGATGCAATCTGAACGTGCGATATGGTAGTACGCGAACGTTGTGGGCCATAATTGACATTCTGTGCAACGAGGGTTGTCTATTAAAAATTACTATATCACCATCGGACAGATGTCTTTCTACCATATAGCCTGTAGTCAAAGAATCCGCGATGATTTTTCTATCGTTTACGTAATCCAGTCTAATTTTAACTCCGTCAGGCCGGATTATGTAATTAGCTCCCGGGTACATGTTCGGACCGTTGATAACTAGTTCCTTTAATCTTTCAAGATTCCATTCTGAAACAGTTTCAGGAATAGTGAGTTTCTTTGCAACGTCGACTGGTACCCCAACATTTGAAATTGCAAGATTGGGATCTGGAGATATAACAGTTCTACTTGAAAAGTCCACCCTCTTACCAGAAAGCGAACCTCTGAATCTACCCTCTTTACCCTTTAACCGTTGAGTCAAGGTCTTAAGCGGTCTTCCTGATCTGTGGTGAGCCTGCGGAATTCCCGAAACCTCATTATCAAAGTACGTAGTAACATGATACTGTAGCAAATCTACTAAATCTTGGACTATAAGTGGAGGAGTTCCTGCTTCTTTGCTTTCTTTCAACCTCTGGTTAACTCTGATTATGTCTACAAGCTTGTGCGTCAAGTCATCCTCCGATCTAATTCCAGTCTCAAGAATAATCGAAGGTCTTACGGTTACTGGAGGCACCGGAAGTACCTGTAACACGAACCATTCAGGTCTTGCAGTGGTTGGATCATAACCCAATAGAGTCAGATCCTGATCCGGGATATGGACCATTCGTTCTCTAATAGTAATTGGAAGGAGCCTGTTTTCACCTACATCTGTCTTCTCCACAAAGATTGTTGGCTTGGTGAAAACTAAGTCGTATTGTTCTTTCCCGCAATGAGGACATAATTTCACTTTTTTTGCCTTTTCAATGATTTCGTCCTTGACATTTTCTAATGTTATTACCGCATATGCCGCTTTGCCGTCCCTAAGTTGTTTATATTTAGAAAGATCCTCTGGCCGTAGTTTTATCCTGTTGCAGGATCTACATGTTATAAGGAGCAACTTGTGGATGTCATCTACGAATGCAATATGCAAAACCGGTTCTGCCAATTCTATATGGCCAAAATGACCAGGGCATCTTGCTGATGTGTTACCGCAAGTAGCACATTTCTGGCCTGGCTCTAGCGTTCCAAGCCTGTTATCCATAAGTCCGCCTTGGACTGGCATACCATCTTCATCGTATGTTTCTGGAGCCGTTATCTCTGCTACGCTGAACTTGCGAACTTCTATAGGAGACCAGACACTGAATTTTATACCATCTAGGATTTTTAATGATTCTTCCAAATCTCATCTAACTCCTAAAAACTCAAACCTTCTCCTTAGCAAGTAATCGCGGAGCAACATTTAAGCTCATCATTTCCTGCAATAGCAGTTTGAATGCATATGCGATTACTACAGATGAAATCTTTGCCTTCTCTCCATCTACTCTACAAATATATCTCCTCTGCTTAATATCATAATAGGCTAAAAGACCGCAGCGTTCGCAAACATTCACTTCTGCCTTATCTGACTCTTCAAGCAGCCGGTCTTTAAGCATCATCGATGCACCGTAAGCAATAAGGCAATCTCTTTCCATTTCTCCAAACCTAAGCCCCCCTCCGCGAGCTCTGCCTTCTGTAGGTTGCTTTGTAAGCATTTGGACTTGACCTCTTGCTCTGCTGTGGATCTTATCGGCTACCATGTGGTGCAGCTTTTGGTAATATACAACGCCGATGTAAACGTCAGCGGGAAACTTCTTTCCTGTTCTTCCGTCATACATAACTTCTTTCCCCGTATATCTCATTCCATATTGCTCCATAATACCCCTGAGGTCATCTAGTTTTTCTCCAAGGAAAGCCGAGCCATCAACTATTCTACCTAATAGTGAAGCTGCCTTACCTCCTAAAGACTCCATGAATTGCCCTACCGTCATCCTTGAAGGAAATGCATGTGGATTTATCATAATATCAGGAACAATGCCATCTTCTGTATAAGGCAAATCTTCTTGACTGACAAGCATACCAATCACTCCTTTCTGTCCGTGACGTGAAGCAAACTTATCCCCAATCTCTGGAATACGCATATCCCGTACCCTTATCTTGTACATCTTGCCACCCTCTACAGACTGAGTCATTATCACAGAATCGACTACACCGTTTTCGGACGGCCTAACGCCAACGGAAGTATCCCTACGGTAAGGTCCTTTGACTTCGAATTCTTTGTATTCTTCCATAAATCTTGGCGGAGATGTTCTGCCTATGAGAATATCTCCACCTGTTACTACTGCTTCATGCATAATAGCTCCGTCCTCTTCTAATAAGCGGTATGCTTTTTCTCCTCTATAACCTCTAATATTGGCATCAGATGCTGGAAGTTCGAAATTGTCTTTCATTCCTCCTGGATACTGCTTGGCCTCCGCTTCATACACTCTGTAGAAAAAGGTTCGGCCGATGCCCCTGTCTATTGAGGATTTGTTGAAAACTACTGCGTCTTCTATATTGTAACCTTCGAAAGGCAGAACAGCGACTACGCAATTTTGCCCAGTCGGCCGATCATCAAGACCTAGCAAGCTAATGGCCTTAGTACTAACCATAGGGATCTGCGGGTATAGCATAAAATGCTGTCTCACATATGTACTGGCATTCATAAGAGGAGTGGAAAAGCCAAGGCTCTGCTTTGCCATTGCACTTTCGTATGTATTTCTTGGAGATTGATTATGCTCCGGATAAGGTATAATTGAGGCTCCAACGCCGAGAATTGCAGATGGGAAGATTTCTAAATGAGTGTGTGTGCTTTCTATTTTTTTGGGATCCATACTAATATAGCAGTTTTCTTCTTCATTAGCATCTACTAATTCAATTATACCCATGTAAAGCAGGTCAGTCCATGAGAGGAATTTCTTTGAAATCTTTTCGATTGTCTCCGCGGTCATTAGCGCCTTTCCGTCCCTAACTATTGCTAAGGGCCTCAACACGCGGCCAGAATTACAGCTGATATACAATCTGCTTGTTGCATTCTCATTTAATGAAGAGTACAGATATATCCCTACATGGGGATGAATTTTTCCAGATCTTCTCATAGCCCTTAATGTACTTGACAGATGCTGCCCATCCTCTACATAACCAATTAATCGTCCATCGACAAATATTCTGTTCCCAATACCCCTAAGCTTATCACTTGCTTCATCAACTTGCTGCACTCCTAGGTCATACAACTTTTCAATAATCTCTGAGGAAGAGACGCTAACCGAAATTATAGCCGAAAGTGCAAGATTCTTTACTAATCCACAGTTAGATCCTTCGGGTGTCTCTGCAGGGCATATCCTACCAAAATGTGTAGCATGCAGGTCTCTAGCCTCAAAGTTAGGCTGGCTTCTGCTCAATGGTGACTGTATCCTTCGCAAGTGACTTATAGTTGACATATAATTTGTCCTATCAAGCAACTGTGTAACCCCGACCCTGCCACGGCCCCAATTTCCAGTTGCAATGGCGTTGTTCAGTTTGTCAGAGATAATGCCTGGCCTGACCGCAGCAGCAACTGCGTTAATTCCCCGCTTTTGACCAGATCTCTCTAGCTGGTACTTCATATCTCTAATTAAATTGCGAAATGCCGTTCTGAAAAGATCAGCGAGCATTTGACCGCCGAATTTGATAACCTTATTGCCATAGTGATCTTTATCGTCTGGATCGATCCATAGTAACTTTAATTCTACCAGTTTGCTAGCAGCCTCGCCGAGAAACAACGCCTTCTCATGTCTGTTGTCTGGGTTCTTGCCAAGATGGGGTAGCAAACCCCAATCAAGCAAAGTCTCTGCACGCTTTATCTGAAACTCCTCAAGCATTCCAGGTGCAATTCTTTTGCTTATATATATAATAGCGTCTCTGCTAGTTATGATGTCTCCCGACTTCTCGAATGAAGGCTCCAATTCATCTTGGATTGTTTCATTTAAAGATACGCCATTTGCAATATCCTTATCAGATTCCAGTCCCAGTGCCCTGACTAGCGTGACTAAGGGGATGTCCACTGGAGAGCCAGGAATTTTCGCCACTATCGAACCATCAGGACGCATAATAAGTTCGAGTTTAGCTCTATAACCAACAATAGATGAATATACCTTCGCCTTGTATACTAAGTTACCAGTTGACTCTTCAATATCTACAATAATTTTGTTATAGGAAAGATCTTCTAGACCTACGATTACACGCTCAGAGCCGTTAATCACAAAGTAACCTCCGGGATCTCTTGGATCTTCTCCTAACTCTACTAGTTTGGATTCGGGCAAATTATGCAAAATGCATGCATTTGATTTAACCATAACAGGCATATCTCCTATGTGTATGAACCTTGACTCGAGTATTTTGCCGTCTTCTACAATACTGCATTCAAGCATAATCGGTGATGCATATGTCAGATTTCGAAGTCTACCTTCCATCGGTGCCACATGGGTGATGGAACCGTCAAGTTCCATAATTCGTGGTTGTTGGAGCTTTATTTTACTTAGCCTAATTTTGTAGGGATACTCAGTTGTTTCTATCTCTATTTCTCCTACTTCGTCGATGATGCTTTGAAGTCCACGTTCCATAAATTCGTTATAAGAATTTAAGTGCTGTCTTGCGACCCCTTCCCTTCTCAAAATATCATTAATTATAGGCCACATATCCATAAAACTGGCTATCATAAGATATACCTAACCCTCTACTACGTAACGGTAATATACACTTTGACCCGCCGTTGGACTCTTCCTCGTAATCTTAATAACATCCCCGGGACGGACGTCGAGATCTTCAAGTCCCTTGTCGCTTATCATTATGTAAGGCAACTGACTAGGTCTGGTATTGTACTTTATTAAAATCCGCTGGGCCTCATCCTTGGGTAAAATTTCGTGCTTGGGTTGGTAAACATGATTTGTAATTTTTATTACTTTCTTTTCAGAAGACAACTTGTCCTAGTTCTCCTACAATTTTTGTATTGCAAAAGAGTGAATTATAATAGATAATAATCACTGCGATCAAATCTGAGCTTATCTGTTACGCATCCTCAATATATAAGTATTCTAATAAATGCTAACGAAATCGGCTAAAACTTATAATAATATTTTAGGATATTGCGACACAGGCTACAATATTAAGATAAAAATAAATAGTAATATAAATATACCCGAGTCGGTGTATGTCACGAAATTATGAACTATAAGACTTATGCGCTAGTATCAATGCTAATCACATCTCTTATACTAGTCAACCTCATCGCAGGACTGCCTTCTGTACAGAGTAAATTATTGACTTTAAAGACAACAAGTAAGTTACAATACACTGTTTTGAATAATGTAGCGGCAAAGGGGATCGATATAGCTATTAAAAGATCTAGCGAGGATAACAAAGTTGATACAATATTTCATTTTGTTTCTACCAATACTACTACATCTACAAATAATGGGAACAAGACCTATGGCGTTAGGATAGGAGACAAAACCTTTCCGATCACCTATCAGATTACTGGTAGCGGTAATAAACTTAGCAATATTACTGCAGCCAAGGATAATACAACGCTGCTAGTTAATGTCGGCGGTTCTAAGGCAAATGGAAATTTGACAATTCAGCTTCCAAGGAATCTAATAGATTCAAAGAAACAGGGAAATCAGGATAGCCCTTATGTAATATTCGAAGATAGCCAGCCATCGCAAAGAATACAAGAAATAAAGAGCAATGCACAAGCAAGAACATTAGTTATCGACTTTGATAAAGGTACTAACATAATAGAAATAGCTGGATC
>DATDNG010000038.1:0-2616 GCA_036518375.1 Nitrososphaeraceae archaeon
ACTAGTTTTTGCTTCATAATACCTATTACTGGTCAAATGTCTATCACGGAAAAAGAAAAAGAAAAAGATCTCAAAGCAGGCTAGGCTTGCTGGCAATCCTTTTCCAAACACATCGTTCTCCTAGAAATCAAAAGATGATAATAGATTACGTGGTATATTGAGGTAAATATCCCTTCCATCGTAACTCTCTACCCGAGATTTTGGGATCATATAACCATGTAACTTTGCACCAAACTCCACTACAATGATACTATCGCGATATTCCGCAATTACATTTCCACACAACGAATGATCGCTTGTCTTTGCCATTTTCTTTGCTTGTGCTATTTCATTCCAGTCGAACGTATCGGACATATTGAGGGGAATTGTTTAATTTACTATAATGATAAAAACCCCAGTTATAATAAAGTTAATGATTTTTATCTAATTATGTTGACTTTTTTTGCTTAAACTGCAGTGAAAATAGATATAATTGCAGGTATAGAAATCGCCAGTGTCGATTCTTACCTAATTATTATATATAATAAATGCTTAGTAGTTTATAGCATGGATCCTAGTATTCAGCTATTAGAAATCGCTCCTGGGCTTAAGGATTCATTGTCGAAGGCGGGATTTACCATAGATACTATTCTTAGCGCCGGTCCTTCAGAGGTTGCTTCCGCATTAGGGATAGAATCCTACGTGGCAAAAATCATTTTTGACGCCGCTAAAAAAATTGTTGAGGAAAATACTTTACTAGGAGATCCTACAACAGCATCAACGACAGCAGCAACAGCAACATTACAAACAAATCTTAAAAAACCATTTCTTTTTATCAAGTGGCGAAACCATTTGAGGTGACACCATTTTTGTTGCTGTTGTACAATTTTTTATTCTATTTTCCTTCAATTTTATGTCAAAATACAAGTGTTCGAAGGAGAGGCTCTACAAATAGTTACCGTAATATAGAACATAACTAATATTTCAGTATCAGATAATTTTCTCTTCTACTCTGCTCCATTCAAACAATCAAACAATCAATAATCAACAACTAAATTACGAAGTTTTGTTTCTATATGCACATAAAAATATCCATATATCCAATTTCCTTGGATTATCACATTTTTCTTTTTTGTGGTGTGATAGGTTTGAATAGATACTTCTATGATAATAGTAACACTTTGAATTGATAACGTCTGTTTAGCCAAGTAATTAACAAAAATATACAATTACACCTAAAGCCTCAATCTTGCATGCCAGCCTTATGTATGGTGATGAGTGAACATGGATATGGAAAACATGATAAACATAGATGCATTTGATATTATAAATACAAAGAGATTAGCATGCAAGGGAGACAAGCTGCCCCATTACAATTCTACCAGAGGAATAACTTTATTTAAGAACGATAATGGAAATGATAACGATAATGATAATGACAATAATACTAGCAGTAACTTTTTCTTCCTTCAATGGACTAACTGGGACGACGAAGAAAGCAAGATAGTACCATGTAGTGAAGAACAAGCATTTCAATTCCTGTATGATCTATATGGATCTAGCTATACTGACACTACTGATGAGGATTTGGATGAAATATTGAATGAATATTTTCCTAACAAGACAATTGCCGGAATAGATAAATCACAGTAATAATAAATGGAGAGACTTGTAAAATAAACAATCGAATCTGGAATGCTAAGAGCACGAATTGGAAAACATCCTTAATTCCTAGATATAACTTAATTGAAATTGACAGGCATATTGTAGTAATTCATCAATAAGATAACCTATTCATTTTCTTATAACAATAACAATAATAAGAATAACAAGAATAATAATTGTCCTAATCAATGCATAATAATTCTACATGTCCTTATGAGCTTATTTCTTGTATCCCTGCTATCTCAAAGGAGCATTTCACTATAGAGTTACAATAAATAAATAAATTGAATGACTAGACTATGGCAAAAATTTACAAGAGAAATACAAACTGCTGCCTGCTATTATAGAATGTAAAATGAAGAATTAGAATGAATGTCACTAGAGGCAAAATATATTTATTATTCATCCCAAGTGAAATCGAAATTATCAACTAAAGTGTATTAAATCTATAGAATTTGATAGTAGATATATTCTCTGTACATACATATTATTCTCTAGGTAGTAAAGAGATATTCGAAACCTCCAGCTATTTTCTTCCTGGGAATGTGAAAATCCAAATCTCAAAATCCCAACATGTATAAAGGGAAATGAAGGGAAAATAGTAGTCAACGTATGCCCCACAATGAAAATAACACTCTATCTATAAAAATACTTGAAGCTTACACCAGAGACGTAGGCCGTGGAGTTGCCAGAATTGACTATGATTCTATGGATTCTTTAAGTGCATCTACAGGCGATGTCATAGAGATAAGAGGCAAGCGTAGAACGGTTGCTAAGTGTTTGCCGCTATACCCTTCAGATGAAGGCAAAGGGATAATTCGAGTTGATGGTCTTGTAAGAAATAACGCCGGCGTAGCCATAGGAGATACTGTAGTGGTAACAAAAGTCAAGGCAGTACCAGCCGAAAAGGTCATAGTTGCCCCTTTGGAGGCAATACCACCCATAGATGAACGATACTTGGCTGATGCTCTT
>DATDNG010000039.1:0-8823 GCA_036518375.1 Nitrososphaeraceae archaeon
AGTCATAGGATTGGGATCATAAGCTGGATTTCCTTGAGTAGAAGCGCCTACTGGAATAGACAGAGTGGGTCCAGAAGCTGCAGTAGTAGTAGCAGCTGTTGTTGTTGTTGAACTTGCGCCGCCAGTAGATGCACCTGAACCAGAGCTGCCTTTAGAAGCAGCAGCGGTTACTGTAAACTTTGCAGTCATGTAAGGATGGATTTGGCAATAATATTGCACTACATCGCCGACCTTTACACCTTTAAGTTCCTGTGGAGTAGAGCTTGATCCTGCAGTGATAAATTTTGTGTCAAATATTTTACCTGACTTTGGATCGGAAGGACCAGTTCCAGATGTGGCTGTATGAATCGTGTTGTCTTTGTTTTGCCATACTACTTTGCTGCCAAGAGGCACCTTACCATCTGCTGGGTCATAGTTGGGATTTCCTTGAGTAGAAGCGCCTGCCAAGATAGTTATTGAAGTGGCACCTGCTGGTACGGCAGCAGTAGGCTTTGCGCTTTGAGTTGTAGCAGCGCCACCAGCTGTACCTGAAGCACCGCCGCCAGCACTTGCCGCTTTAGTTGTAATAGTGGAGACTGGAGGAGGGTTCTTTGCAAAATTATGCCAATTAGGAACAGCAATGGCAGCGCCTACAGCCATCATAATAACAATGATGGCAAGGCCTTTTGCCATACGTCTTGAAGTCGTTCTAATGATGGGGCTCTCGTCTTGTGTAGTCATAGTATTCCTCTCCAATTTTGAATGGATCGCCCATGTTTGCTGGTTTACCACTGCCTGCGCTTTTTATCAAGTTCACAATGAATATCAAGTATGAAGGCCCAACTAACCACGCACCCACTGTTGCAATCTGATTCATTATAATTAGTTGAGGAACAGGCAAATAGTCAAATGTCCTTCTTGGCTGTCCATACAATCCTAATATGTGCTGCGTACCAAAAACCAATATTATCCCAATGAATGCTAATATGAAATGTATCTGGGCCCATTTTTCATTGTACATCCTTCCCGTAATTAGTGGGAACAAATAATAGATGAACCCCGTGAATGCCAATGATACTGTTCCCATTAGTAGGAGATGGAAGTGTCCGACCACGAAGTAACTATCGTGCGTGATGAAGTCCAAAGGTATTGCTGTATTTACCACTCCTCCTGCTCCTGCTGTAAAGAAGAGCATGATTCCGCCAACTGAAAATAACATGGGCGCAGCAAACTTGATCCTACCACCCCACATCGTTGCAATCCAATTAAATACGTGCATTGATGAAGCAGGTACTGCAGCAAGTGTTCCTACCATGAATACAGTCTTTTCAGTAAAGCTCATACCGGTTGCAAACATGTGATGAGCCCATGATGCAAATCCAATAGTGCATAGTAATATGAAAGCAACTACCCCTGACTGGTAGCTGAAGATGGGCTTTCTAGAGAACTTTGGAATCAGTTCATACAACATACCTACGGCCGGTATCAAAAATATGTATACTTCGGGATGGAATGTAAACCAGAATAAGTGCTGATATGCAATTGGATCTCCACCCATGGCAGGATTGAAGAAACCTGATATCCCCAACCTATCAGTATACATCATGATCATTGCAGACGCAAAGGTGGGCATTGACACAATTATCATAAATGATGTTGTTAATGTGGCCCATACAAATAACGACACTTTCATTAGCGGCAAATCAGGATGCTTCATTTTAAGGATAGTAACTACAAAGTTAATTGCACCAAGTATAGATGAAATACCTAGTATTTTCATGCCAAAGATCCACATATCAGTAGCAGGTCCTGCAGCTCTGATAATAGAATATGGAGGATAAGCAGTCCAGCCAGTATCTGAGAACCCCAACCATATTAGCGCTGCTGCTACAGGGATCATCCAGTATGCTACTGCGTTCAACTTTGGCCAAGCCATATCTTTGTATCGAACCATAATTGGAATAAGATAATTCCCTACACCGGCACCAAAAGGAATTACCCATAACAAGAGCATTGTGGTCCCATGTACTGTAAAGAATCGCTCAAAATCGTTAGGACTTTGAAATATCTGCGAACCAGGTAAGAAGAGCTCTGCTCTAATAGCAAGAGCCAATGCACCGCCCATCATCAGAAATGATATGGATGTTATCATGTAAAGCAGTCCTATGTCAGTATGATGAGTTGAAAAAAGAATCTCCCACATCGGGCGCGGTTTTCTAACTTCTAATACCAATACACATATCCACCTATTTTGCTATGAATATGGATCGTAAATCAATAAAAGCATTTTGTTTTTTACGCCTAATAAAATGGAATATTACTCCAATTTTGAGGGGCAACAAGAATACATAGATGTATTTGTTTTGCACAAAACCGGCCAAAAAAGAGGAACGTTTTTGGATATTTAAGCACCGGTGATTGCACTATGTATAGGAGTTATTTCCGCAACCCTTCTCTTCAGCTATTGTACTTTTAGTGTTCCTGTCATATATGGATGGACCTCGCAGTGGAAGGGATATTCACCAGATTTTAGGCTAGCAGTAGTAACTTTACCTGAAGCTCCGGGAGCAATAATGCTTGTATCAAACAATTTTCCCTTAGCTGGATCATCTAATCCTTTTCCACTAGTAACTGTATGTGGAGTTTGATCTTTGTTTTGTACTTGTATGGTATCACCCTTCTTTACAGTCATAGGATTGGGATCATAAGCTGGATTTCCTTGAGTAGAAGCGCCTACTGGAATAGACAGAGTGGGTCCAGAAGCTGCAGTAGTAGTAGCAGCTGTTGTTGTTGTTGAACTTGCGCCGCCAGCACCTCCAGCAGTAGAGACGGTTGTCTGGTTAGTAGGTTTGTAATCATAGCCTGTTGCTGTTGCTGGTTCAACAAACAAATTCGCTCTCATGCTGTAGTGAAGAAGCCCGCAGTATTCTCTACATTGAATTAAATATTCTCCGGGCTTATCAAACATATTCCATACGGTGTTAACTCTGCCCGGGACTGCATCCATTAGTATGGTAAAATCAGGAATATTAAATGAGTGAATTACGTCTTTGGAAACAGTTTCAAATCTATAAGGAACGCCGGCTTTAACATGGAGCTGGCCAATTTCTTGCGTTCCATTAGCATGCTCAAAGGTCCAGAACCATTGCTGACCTATAGCTTTAATAGTTTGGGCTTGAGGGGGAACAGCCTCTAATTTGTGCTCAATATTCCAAGCATCTGCACCTACCCAGACAAGAAGAGCGACTACTGTTCCTACATAAATCCATTCATACATCGCATGACCCATTAACGATGCACACCCCCAGCTGGTTCTCGAGGTATATTCTTTTTGTTAGATTCTCTAAAACGCCACGCTACATAAATGATACTGCCTTGAACAACTGCGCCAACAACAAACGCAGCGACCATTCCTCTGTAGAAAAGGGCCCAGATTTCCACTCTTCTGTCAAGAATCTGTTGAGGTTGAGAAGAAGATTCTTGTCCAAAAGCCTGACCAACAATAAAACTCAAAACTGACACTGTGGCAAGAGTAACAAATACTGTCAAAAGCAAACCCCACTTTGAATTTGATAATATCATATACTGTTCTCTCCCTCTCCCTTTCTTTATGTCCAAAATAAGTTTGCTATCTAATTTAAGGTTTTTGAAAATATGGCCAAGCCACTTAAAACTACCTCACAAATCGCCGGTAGATACCAAAATAATAATAAATTTGTAGTGCATCTCCGTTTTGTACGAATTAAATTGATAAATGCAGTATTAGATTTGCAACATCTATCCAGCGCATCAATATCAGATGAGCAAATAAAATCTATTCTACTGAAACTAACTGACTTTGTAATTTTCTTCTTTCGGATCTCATAAGGTATATTATCCCTATTACTAAAGATATCTCAAGAGATTTATCTAATATCCCACTTACATCGATATCTTCTGGTACGTTATTAGGAGAAAGTGGCGGCGGAAGGATAACAGAATAGGCATAAAGTCCAAGTAACACTGAGCTTCCTATCAATCCAAATAGATTGACTATGACAGTCTTGCGATAATACGCCTTTGCAGGTTCCCTGCTTTTGCCTGCTATTGGCTCCCCACTAAGAGTAAGTAATACATACAAAACACTATAAGCGATCTGCGAGGCTCCAGCCGTTAACAAGAATATGCTATATTCAATTCTAAGACCACCGTGTTCGGAGTAGACTACTAGATGAACAATACCTGCCGCAACAGCTAATAGAAGTACAATATATTTTAAAACTTCATTTGTTGTCAAATTTGGATAAAGGGCACTTTTTCTTCGACTTTTATATGTGAACCCTAAAACTGAGCCAAATATGACAATTATTCCTCCTACTCCTGCAAGGACAGCTCCCTCAAAGAAATTACCAAAATTATTCGAGATATTAACATTAAAGATGGCTCTTGCACAATTGCAGTTTGAATTGTCTCCTAAATCAAATCTCGGAGGATCTACTCCATAAAGATTTACCTGACTGACCTGACTTGCAGCATTCGCTATACTGATAACTATTTGATAGTTTCCCACTTGTGGAAATGTGTAGTAGAGATCAAAATCTCCACTATCATGCTTCGTCCACGGATAAACATTTACTCTCTCCCCTGTGCTTGCCGAATAAATTTCTACCATGGCCACAATATTGTATACATCATTACCATTAGTGTCTTGTACGCTAAAGCTAATTTTGGTAGGCTGTCTAGGAGGGGTATATTCAGGATCAACTTGTTCATTTACATAGTATTTTCCTATTCCCATTCCACCAGTATTATAATGAGCAAGGTGAGAAAAATGTGCATATGACCTAGGCATTGAAACTAAGAGACCACAAATTAAAATCAAGGAACCAATCAAGAATAAGCGAGTATTTTTACAAACACCTTTTCCAACTGGTGTTTTTCTAAACATTATTGTTCTCATATAGCAGAGCGATTATATAATTTTAGTCAAAAAATAAATTGTGAAAGATGGTGGAACGTATTAGCAATTTCAATTTACTAGAAGGGCTTTTCATGATACAAGCTGAAAAATACACCCATGGTTGCCATTACTTTGATAAGCGAAATAGAGCGAGCTATCAATCAGTCACTCATTTATATAACGGTGAATACCCATTACATTGACTCCAGATAAGCTATAAAGGCTACTCTCGTGTTTTAAGATTGTTAAAGATGCATTTGTCATATGCCAGTGATAAAGGGCCTCAGCTTTTAAATCTAATAAAATAGAAATCGCAGCTTTGATTGGATCTAGGTGAGTGATAAGCAATACATTTTTGTCTTGATGTTTTTTTATGATTTCATCAAGCAAATCTTTTATTCGTGACTTTACTGATGCAAAACTCTCTACGCCAAATGTTGTTAGAGTGGAATTATCCTCTTCAGTGTAGAACTTTAAGAACAAATTTCCATATTTTTCAATTATTTCTTCGAAATGCATACCAACCAGCCTACCAAGATCAATCTCATACAATCGCTCATCTACCTCATAGTTCATTCCCAAGGTTTCGCAAACAATCTTTGCGGTTTCTACCGTCCTTATTACAGGACTCACATATACTTTTTCGATCGGTAAGTTCCTCAAATGCTCAGCTGTATCCGCTACCTGCTGTTTGCCATATTCAGTAAGATGCGATTCAATATACCTACCTACGAGAATTCTATTAACGTTATTATCAGCTTGCCCATGACGCATAAAGATTGCGAGCGGCAAATTCATTAGAAATTTGTATAATTATAATATTAATTTTCACCAATCCACTAATGACTGGGAGTAATTCTTCGTATCAATATATCACAGCCTTTTATGTTCTACGTACCAGTATCAGCCATCTGTTGATAACCTTATATCTACTCATTTGCGAACTGACTATATCTTATGAGAATAGGAATAGTTGGTGGCACTGGGGGCATGGGTGAAGGTTTTGCCCTCAGATGGTGTTTCAAACATGACGTTATCATAGGTTCAAGGGAACTTCAGAGAGCAAAGGAAGCCGCAGAGAAATATACTAAAGTGGCTCGGGATGCATATGGAAACAGCATGATAGGAAGTATTACAGGTGAGGATAATTTTGCATTAGCTATAGATTCTGATCTACTTATATTATCTATACCATATGAACATATCGAAGATACTTGCGGCAGATTGACCGACAAAATTAGAAATGACTGCATCGTTGTCTCTCCAATTGTACCAATGACAAGAACTGATTCAGGTTTCATCTACACTCCGCTAGAACAGGGAAAAAAGCCAGCTGCATATCTGGTGGCAGAAAATTTACCACCAAGGTCAAGAGTTGTTTCAGCCTTTCATACAATCTCAGAGGTCAAGTTAAGAAATATAAAACAAGATCTAGATGCAGATACATTTGTTTGCAGCGATGACCAAAATGCGGTAGCAACATTAAACAACTTGATTTCTGAAATTAATGGTCTTCGCTCTATCTATTTAGGCCCATTATCAATGACGTATCAAGCAGAAATTCTAACTCCAATGTTGCTAAACGCAGCAAAAAGAAATAAAATGAAAAATTTAGGAATTAGATTAGTGTAACAGGATGGGTTATAATAGAACAGAGAGAGGAGGAGGAGAAAATCGTAGTGGAAAAAATTGGATGTCTGCCATGGGAATTCTTTTCATCATTATGGCGATCATAATTGCATTAAGAAATCTTTACTTTGTAAGTACCTATTACTCTCTAGGGTTTTATGTTGATAATTACACTAATGGACAGATTAATAATGAAAAATTCGTAATCGCAATGATAATTGCAGGTGTCATCTTACTCTACTGGGGCTATTTTAAGAAGAAAGAAAATCATGGGCTGCATGGTGAACAGGAGTGGCGCAGGTTTAATGATTGAAAGTAGACAGACCTAAAAAGTGAGAGACCAAGAAGTAATACAAGTATTCAGATATATATGCACTTAATGAGAAAAATCAAGGTTTAATAGGAGAGATCAAGCTATTATAATATGAACTATATTGGGTTTGATGAATCGTATTTCCACCGTTGTAAAGCAGAAGGTTAACACCCTCCTTGACAGATACGAAGATCCTAAAGAAGCACTAGATTATTCTTATGTCAAACAAACAGAGATGTTAAACAAGCTGCGAAGGAACATCGCAGAGGTAATAACTGCCAAAAAGCGACTTGAAATTCAAAAGGCTAAGCTCTGGGACAATATCCATACACTCGACGAACAGTCCCGACGTGCGATTGACGCAAATAGAGATGATCTAGCAAGACTGGCATTAGAGCGTAAGAATGCAAATATGCTGCAATTGCAAACCCTAGACAAGCAAATAACAGACATGAAGTCAGAACAAGAAAAACTCGAAGATACAGAGAGACGTTTGTCGGCCAAAGTTGAAGAGTTCAACTCGAAGAAAGAAGTCATAAAGGCACAATACTCAGCAGCTGAAGCTCAGGTTCGTATTAAGGAGAGTGTTACAGGAATTTCAGAAGAGATGACTGATGTAGGTATAGCAATGAACAAGGCAGAAGACAAAACTGAAAAAATGAAAGCAAAATCTCAAGCTCTAGATGAAATGATAGATTCAGGTGTTCTTACTGACTACACCTCAAACAAGGATGATACTATTGAAAGAGAATTAGAACAGACTTCTACACAACATTCAGTTGAAGAAGAATTAGCAAAGTTAAAGGCAGAACGTGGAAAAAAGAAAAAACTTGGCGCTGATCAAAAGGACGAAGAGGAAGTACAAATATCCCAATGAAAACAAAAAACAAGGATCACTATAATGGATATGAATCAAAGCCATTGCTGGCAGTAGGCTAGCAGTGGAAGCAAAGAAGAATTAGCAAAGTTAAAGGCCCAGGTTCAATAAAAAGAAACAGACAGCATAGGTGAAATAAGGAGATATAGGATGAACCGTACTAAATCTGTAAAAAAAGGTACAAGAACAAAAAAGGGTAAAAAATCCGTCAAGAAGCAACCATTAAGGAACATAAAAAAAACAAGCAAGAGTAACAAAAAAGCGACGAGCAAGTTAAAAATTTCCAGAGTGAAAAGTGCTACAGAGGCTGCAACAGCAGTATCTGAGCAAGTCAGGAAGAACAAGATCGTCAGAATTATGGGAGAGGGACAATTTGTAGTAGACGATAAGACGCTAAATAGACTAAATAAAATTGACAATTCTCTTGTCCAACTAGTAAGTAATGATAGATCAGATAATAATACCGAATTTAAAAAACGACTGGTTGAATTAGTAGATATTGTAGAACAAAATGGAAAACGACTCGATCCAAAGCGAATTATCCCATCTGATATTATCTTACCTAGTGTAGATCTTTCGATAGAAGAAGCAAAAAAGCTGTTTAAGGATGATGGGGTAATCCCAGAGGTTTAAATCGGCAAATCCCATAAAGGATACCACAAAGTCATATCTTTTTCAAAGGGAACCTCATCCACAATCGCTGCCATTATTTTCATCTCATCTTCAGTACTCCGTGTTTTTTGACCAAAAGGAACAAAAGGGTAAAATTTGTTGAATTTATAGTTATAGATCAAATACTGAGTGACCTCATTACTATGTTTTTCTATCTTAAATTCAAAGATAGCGACGAGTAACTGCTTAGAAAATCCTCTTTCCTGAACGGTATCTCCTACAGCAGATATTCCTGCCAAAATATCCGCCATGCTTTTACCTTCAAGGACCACCCAAAGATAACCATAAGAATCAACAACCATACGATTTTTTAGTTCAGTATCCGATTTACTGATGTTAAGAAACCGCTGAATACCATCTTTCATTTCAGTAAAATGCATTCCATCAACGCTTTTGAGGCTCAAGGCACATCTA
>DATDNG010000040.1:0-2221 GCA_036518375.1 Nitrososphaeraceae archaeon
TGCTGCTAATGGCGGGCTAATGGATAAGTTCGTAAATTATACATCTTCAAATAAGCGGTTCTGTACTGATCCAGATCGCCTCAAACAAGTCATGGGTTACTTTGATGGAAATACTGTTACTGCATTATGGACCTATGCCCAGCACTATACAATGAGTGACAATTTCTTCAGTACTACATTCGGACCTTCTACGCCAGGACACCTTAACTTTATCTCTGGACAGACTCATGGTGCGTTTCCAGGTAATATCAAAAACGTTGTTGTTAATGGTACGGTAATTGCTAATCCAGATCCTCTATATGATAATTGCTCAGATCCAACTAGATTCTTAATAAATATGTCAGGCGTGAACATAGGAGACCTTTTGAATGCCAAGAATGTTACATGGGGCTGGTTCTCAGATGGATTTCGATTACCAAATAAAACATCAGATATCAAGATAAATTGCAATAGTCGACAAGACCATGTGGGTAGTGATGGCAAAATATACAAAAATTATTATCCAGATGTTGAACCATTCCAGTACTACAAATCAACAGCTAACCCTATGCATCTTCTTCCCACTTCAAATGCAACTATCGGTCATAAAGGTGACCGCGCTAATCACCAATACGATCTTGGCGATTTTTGGATTGCTGCTGACTCTGGTAATTTACCTTCCGTGAGCTTCATCAAGGCAGCCACCTATCAACAAGGGCACCCCGTACTCTCAGATCCTCTCAAGGAACAAGCCTTTTTAGTAGACACCATAAACCGTTTGCAAAACATACCTGATTGGAATAGTACAGCAGTAATAATTACGTACGATGACTCCGATGGATGGTATGATCATGTCATGCCACCTATAGTTAGTCAATCCAACGATCCTATTTATGATAGGCTTCTTGGTAAAGTTGGTCTTTGTGGTCATGCTCATATAGGTGCTTATCAGGATAGGTGTGGTTATGGACCTCGTCTTCCTTTCTTACTCATATCACCTTATGCGAAAGTAAACTATGTTGATCATTCAGTTACAGACCAGACATCTATCATACGTTTTATAGAAGATAATTGGCAATTAGGACGTATTGGTAATCAATCATTTGATTCTAAAGCTGGCACATTTCTGAATATGTTTAATTTTACTAGCCACTATGCAAAGAAGCTGCTGCTTAATTCTTCTACAGGACTAGAGAAATGAGGGAAGACGTATGCTGACGATAGATAGAATTCCTACACTTGAAGAAATAAGAAAAGTAGTGGAATATCCTGACAGAAGGATTAAGGCTATTGTATACTCGATGTCTTCTTCTGGAATTCGTATAGGTGCATGGGATTGTCTAAAATGAGAACATATAAGACCAGTAGAAAAAAATGGAAGTAGTTGCTGCCAAATTGATTGTTTACGCTGGCGATGATAAGGAGTATTTCACATTCATATCTCCAGAAGCTTGGCGAGCATTGAAAGAGTGGATGATCTATAGAGAAACACCAGGTAAATCAATAAACAATGATAGCTGGGTTATGCGCGATTTATGGGACACAAGAGTAGCACACGATATTAAAGATTAATCCAAGTATGGTCTGTGGAAGCAATTGTTAACTGTCCATACAATCAAAGAAAAATATCTTGTTATAGCATTGGTGGTATCATTATGGATATCTACGATAGGATCCAATCTAGCAGAGCTAACATCATCCCGATATGTGCAAGTGCAACACATTAAAACATCCCATATGACCTCTAACAATTCCGCTCAAAGTAGAGGAACTCGAACAGCTGGGATCAAAGTAGGTACAAGTCCATCCGCTATAGCCGTTAATTCGAAAACACACATGATATATGTTGTCAATTATGGCTCGAATACCGTCTCAGTGATAGATGGCCAACTAGATCAGGTAGTGAAAAATATTGCTGTGGGTCGTAGTCCTTTTAATGTTGCTGTGAATTCAAAAACCAATTTGGTATAAATCAGAAAATTGCTATATTAATTTATTTAATCATTGATAGGCTGTGCCTTCTGGTTAGACCGGCTATTAAGAAAAGATCATGACTTTTTGGCCTCAATAAAAATACCTTCCTTACAAAAAATTGTTGCTGGCCTCGAAGCAGAGTGTTCTATTCTTCAAATACAAGTAGATATCAATAACCAAACAATTTCAAAGTATAAAGATTTGGAAACTATGGGATTTGGCCTTCACGAATTAAGTTTTCTTTCAAACACAGTTAATGAAATTGCAT
>DATDNG010000041.1:0-4619 GCA_036518375.1 Nitrososphaeraceae archaeon
AGTGCGATTGGTTACTCTCTCTGGCGACGATTCAATAACGTTGTCCGCTTATTCCGTGTTTTACCATTATCGTTGCAGCTACTGCCAATCAGCATGCTTTTCTGTTTGGAGTCATTATATGTTCTGTTCTAGCAAAATATGCCTCAATAAACTCTGGCTTTGATTTCGAATTAAAAAGTCAATATGATAGGCTACTTACTTTTTAAGTGCCTGCTAGCTCCTAGGACGGATTGTTTTCAGTATTTGAAAATTTTGTTTTATCAACCATTGTCTTGACTGATAACATCCAAGCATCATTGAATGTCGATAATCCTAATGGAGATATCCATATTATAAAACCCATAAGCTACAAACTATATTAAATTTAAAGTGTATATAACAATCATTATGCAAAATGATAAAGATAATAATACTTCTCTAAACTGGAATTATATAGTAAACCAAGAGGCAAGGACTGTAGATGACAATGCCGATCTTGGAAAGATTAAAGGACTATTTGATCAATTTATAGTTACTGAGCGAGGAGCAATAACCAGAGAAAAATTCTACCTTCCAAAATCCCTTATTAAAAATTATGATGCAGAAATATTATACTTTAACATAACAGAACAGGAAGCTAAAGATGCTTTCATGCGTGATGCGCCTCCATCCGACGAAGAAATCAAATATATGCAGTCCATTACCGAGAGACTTGTTGCAAGCAGGAAAGACCTTGCAGAAAGACTTGTTGCAGCAGCTAAGGTAGATAATGAAGAGGAGGTTATTGAGGGAGAAGCAAGTCGAAGAAAAAATGAAGAATTAGTAGAGATGAAGCAAGAACAACAACTACAACAACAAGACCATGAACATCAACTAAACGCTGACCATAAATACAATAACAGTAAAGTAACTACAGTAATTAAAAAGGGAGAAGAACTCAAGGATAATCTTGCAGCAACAGCTACATCTGCAACAAAACATATTACAATGCCAAAATATCGTGAGGAGGAAATCATTAAAAAGATAAAGCTTGCTGCCAGCGAATTTACACACATAGTGGTTTCAGGAGCCAAAGCAGCAAAATCAGGAGCCAAAGCAGCAAAGCAAAAGATCGAAGAAAAGCAAGAGTTAGAAGCAGAAAAGCAAACACAAAGAGATGCAGAAAAGATTTCAAAAATGGGAGGTCTAGCTACACAGTTAACAAATTCATTTGATAATATTTTATTTGAGATCGAAACTAGGTCGTATGCAGAACAAGAGCAGATCTATAAAGGATTATTAAAGTTAATGAATCAGCAGCGTAAATTGGTAAAAGCACGTAGAGATCTGGCTACCGAATTAAAGGGCTCTGTAGATAAACCGGTCGTTAATGAGACCAGAAAAGAAGCAGAAGAGCATTCTATTGCAGCAAGAAACGAAGAAGATCAAAGGCAAAAACAACTTCCCAAGGAACCCGAGTTACCTATGCCAGAACCACAATTACCAGAAATTAATATTGAAAATACTACTAATGTTAATAATAATGATGAGCAACAGTTGTAGTCTATTATAAAGGCTAAACGTACAGCTATTAATTTGCAAGTTACACCAGATAAGTATAGAGTGACGTCGCCACTGTGCCAAATAACATCTTCGGGTACCATTCAGGTAGCATTGAAGAACTATCCATTTTAGAGAATATACAAATGTTGAGGGGAACTGTTCTTGAATTACATGAACAAAAATGCTACTTCGTCAATAGCAATGGTTCTTTTATTATCATTGCCACTATATGCATAAATTCTTGTATATGGGTTATGCAACTATGGAATCAGTAAAGCTCCAATTAGAGTTAAGACCCGAGGCAATTACAATAATGTCAAGTCCCTGGCAAGGCGTGCTAACTTCTAAAACCTTTGAAGGTCGTGAATGCTATATACAGCTCCTTGATTTTATCAGGCAAGCCTATCCAAATGAGAAATTCATTTCTGCAACCATTAGTATCAAATAATTTTGCAAAATATGCAAGAGATGCCTTCAAGCATATATATTGAATCATAATAATAGATCAGTGCATGAATGCGTTTGATAGACACAAAAAAGGCTTCACTGGCTGGTGTGAGGATTGTAATGAAGTATTCGATATGCCGTGGAGTGCTAATATGCATAGAGATCAGAAGGGACATAGAATAAAGATTACCGAGTTTTGGATTACAGGTAGAAAGTAAAATAAAAAAAATAAAAATACGATTAAATGAAGTATTCTTTTAAATTCACTTTAGCCTTTTCTTATCCCACTAAAGGATACATTAAGGATCATCTTCCTTGTGATACTGATAATCTCATACATCGCAATTCTAATATCCGCGGCGGTGTATCCAAGCATTCTTATTAACAAGCCAGAATCACCGGGCAAAATCGTTGCTCCTCCAGAGATTTGAGGAAATCGTTGCAGTTTAGAATTTATTTCGTTGTTTAATTCTAATACATACTTTGTCTTTGTGAGTATGTACATGTTTCCTACGACATCAAAATTTCCGAGTATACCTAGAAGCTTTAAGTTATTTTTCTTAGGTTCCAATATGGCAATGTCTATGAATCTTAACTTGTTGTTTTGATTCCTTCCCAGAGACTTCATGTAGCATATATCGTATTCAAATGATTCTCTGCTGGCAACTCTCCCTGGAACAATGATCTCTGAATACACCATAGTCGCATTCTCATGAATCTTCAAATCAACTTTCTGATAAAAACGTGAATCTCGATAAGGTATTATTTGATCAGGTACAAATTCAAAGTAACAACCATCGTCAACCTCAACATTTACCATTTGTGTTGCATAATTTTTTTCCATCCTGTAAATCCTCGTTGCACCTTGTGTTGTCAAGTGTGCATATGCCTTATTTTTTAATGTGATATCCATCCTGTACCGATCCCCTTGCAGTATTCCACCTGAGGGAGATATTATATACATATAAGCCATAGAAGGCAAGGATTCTTCCAGATATAATGCCCTTTGAGTATAAAGGGGAACCTTTGAATACTGCTCTTTAACAACTGTCTTTCCTCCATCCTCATTTCCCTCTAACCTTAATACAAGGGCGCCGATCTTTCCTGCTTTTCCTACCTCAAGTTGTTTTAGCTCAGCCCCGTAAGCTAGTATCTCGGGAGGAATATCATTTGGAATATAAAATTCCAGATCGCTTTCATGCATGCTAAAATCTATCTATCTATCTATCTTTTTGGGACAGCCTTGGAGCAGACTCAAAAAGAACGTCTCTTATGAGATGATCTGTTACCTCCTTTACTCCTTGACCTGTTCTGGAATTCACGAAGACATACGGTTTGTTCCCTCTTACAGTTTTGGCATCTCTTTCCATTGTGCTTAGATCTGCGCCAACATGTGGAGCAAGATCAATTTTATTTATCACCAAAAGATCACAGCTTTCTATACCTAAACCTCTCTTTCTTGGGTACTTGTCACCACCAGAGACATCTATAATATATATGAAGTAATCTGCCAATGCAGGGCTGAAAGTAGTAGTAATATTATCACCTCCGCTCTCAATTATAATCAAGTCAAGATCATTGTACTTTGATTCCATCTCTTCTACTACAGATATATTCATAGATGGGTCCTCACGTACGGCTGTATGAGGACATCCTCCTGTTGCCAACCCGATTACCAAGTCTTCTGGAATCAGGCCTCTTTCCGCTGCCAAGTTTTTTCTCATCCTATCTGCATCTTCCCGAGAGACGACATCGTTTGAAATTATACCTGCTCTGTATCCCTTTGAAGATAAGACTGGGACAACCTGCTCTATTAGCATGGTCTTACCTGAACCAACTGGCCCACCTATCCCTACTCTAGGGATTCGTCTGGAATTCATAGTAAGTACATCCCAAATTAAGTAATAAACATTTTTGAGCCCATCCTTTCATGCGCAATTTGAATAATATCTATGTCAGGCACAAATTGCCACATGCTTGCTAGAGGCCTATCAATATTTTTGTTGACAGTTGTTAGTATGCTGGGCTTCAATTCGTGGATAATTCTTTGACCTTCAAGGTGTTGTACCATGCCTAATCTTAATGCAGCTCCTACAAGACTTACAGATAGCGAGTAAAGCATCATAAGACCAGCCTTTGTTTTTGGAATGCCCAAAGTACTGCTTACAACAGCTAATGCCACAGGATATACACCAGAGGCATCCCTGGTCTTTGTTGCTTCTTGATATTTATTCAATATTTCATTATCGGTTATGAAAGAGCTTACGCATCGAAGAAGTTGTGTTCCAGATCTTGTCATTGCTTCCCTTGTTTCCCGAACGAGTTTCATTGAAAATAGGATCTGATCTACTTCGAGCAGTTTTTGTAAATCTGAGCTTTGTGCATATCCATAAGAGTTGCCAAGAGCAGTGCAATCTGCTGGTCCTATTTGGTATTCAATATATACATTAATAAGATCGCGCAACTCATTTGCATCCCTAAGCTTTTTTTTACTGTAAAATAACGCTTCCAAACCGCTTGACATTGTATACATGCCAGTAGGAAAGAAGGAGTCACAAAGCTGCATGATACTTATCTCTTCTACACTTATTTTATCAATGCTCATGTATCTCTGTACCTTCTTCAGGTTCAAAGACCATTTTTGTCTTTTT
>DATDNG010000042.1:0-12682 GCA_036518375.1 Nitrososphaeraceae archaeon
TATTGGCAAAGGTGCAGAAGGATACCAATGTAAAGACTGCAAATATTATATGTATTCTGATAGATGTTTATTGATAAAAGGGAATACTTTTATGCCTGAAATGAGCTGTGCCTTTGTTGTAAAGATTGGTAATGGAACAGACTTGTAATTGTAAAAGAATATTCCAAGAGTTGCATTATGCAGCAGGCAGAGAATTAAAGAAGATCAAAGACTTGAATTTTAGTAGGCCTACATTGAACAATTTGCCTTAGACTAAGAACCTACCCCCAAATTATCCTCCTATAGATAATAATGCAGCAAGCTAAACACACTAGTGCAAGATAGTTCTCTAATTTCTTTTCATATCTTACTAATAACTTTCTGAATCTATTATTATGCCATGAATTAGTTCTTTCTCCTTCTCAAAATGACAGTCATAATCCGTTTCTTGTACTCAAATAGCAATATAGGACTTTGAGAAATGTCTATGCTGATCAGTAGGTTGAAACCAAAATATATATATATATTATACAATAACGACAAAGAGTAACCACACTATGGCACTATATAAATTAGTTAATATTATAAAAAATTTAGAGCCAAACCAAAAGGATATCAACGTTCCTGATATTGCGCTGGATAATCAGAAGATATGATATATAAAACACAGCTGAACTTTAAGTTAACCGCCTTATTGCTCAGTTTCACATTAATTTCTCTTCCTATGTCGACAAACCTTTCCTACGCACAGCTATTGCAGCCTAGAGATGATGATAATACACAACTGCCACCACCAAGTGCAGGCAAAGGGATACTGCCCAATACAGGGTTACCACCGACTCCTCGTGCAGTAAATATAACCTCACCTGCCAAAGGTCAACAAGTACCAATAGGTAAAAATCTTACAATCTTAGGCACTTCTATAGGTAATGCATCTACATCTAGCTGTCAAGTAATTGTAGGTCTCAATGAAATAAGGCCATATCCATCAGCTACTGGAACTGGACCTGGTGGAGCAAAAGACTATTCTAAATGGAGTTTTACTCTTACTCCTAAATATGCTACACTAAAACCAGGACCCGATAATAAAATTACAGCCAGATACAAATGTAGCGATACTAGTCTTAATAATCCTAACTTGGTATTGATTAAAAGTGTAAATGTTACTGGAGTAGCAACAGCAACTAATATTCCTGCAAATCAATTGCAACAACAACAACAGCAGCAACAGCCAAGTATAATAGGAAATAATGCTATCATTGCTACTAATCCTAAAGATACTGGAATTCCTTGGTTACCATAAGAGATCCTCTTACAAAATACGAAACACTTTATGATGACTTTCCGTACTTCAATTGTTGGCATAGGGTTATTTTGAAATCTATCAATAGGTTTTGCATCTCTAATGCTGCAATTCCCAACTAATAAAGAATAACAGTGAAAGGTTGATCTAAGTAGATCATTGTCGTGACCTAATATATTTAATTTGATCTATTTGCATTTTATTTTCATATTGTGGCATTATTATTTTTATTGTAATTTCATGATAGAAAATGATATTGAATAATAATTGAAATAAAGGCAAGAAATGAAGTAAATGCCGCCAATTTGAATATCTTATAGCCAATCTCTTTTTCTGAAAGTGGGCCCTCAGCTAGGATTAACCTTAGCAGCGTAGTAGGCGCTTCCTTTTCTTTTGATGCCATTAATTTGAAATCATTCATCAGAATTGTGGGTCGTGATTTAACCTGTCTGTGTTCAACAATTTTCTTGACACTGGAAAGAAATAGGAAAGAATTCATTACCGCTGGCAGTAGGGCAACAGCTCCAATAACTTCAGAATTCCCTGCAACTGCAATTGCCCCGTACATTGACCCTATTAACAGAGTACCTGAATCGCCAGGAAATATCCTACTCGGAAATTTATGATATTTATATAAAGCAATTGTTGTAAAAAGTAAAGGAAGTGCAGCAATAAAAACTTCATTGCTGCCAAAGATGGCTACACTGACTAAAAGTGGAATCATAGTAATTGATATAAATCCACTAGCCACTCCGTTTAAAACATCTATGGAGTTAACGGTGTTGCCAGAAAGTGGAATGATGATCATTATAAGAGGTAAGTATAGTAATGGAATATCCGCTCTGCCAAATATCAGATTGAGATGGCTTCCGTGAGCTCCGAGAACTATCAATGGAATTGCTGCCCCTATCAAAGCGACTGGTTTGAACCATCCTGGCATAACTTTTCTATCATCTGTAAATCCGACTATGAAGGCGATTGTAGTAGTGAGTAGAATTGCAATAACTTTAATTTTCCATGTCAGCATATAAAGAATAATTTCGGCCGCTGCAATCCCTATTATTAATATTGGTCCGGCCGGTCGTGGAACATTGGGCTTCTCAGGCTTATGATAGTCTTGTACTACTTCGCCTTTTGATATTAGCGAACGAATTATTTTAGGTGTTCCAAATAACGTAACAAAGAATGAGATGACAGAAACAATGCTTCCACAAATCAAGATATTCACTCCAGAAGACAGGTCTAGCATTTGTTAGTCCGTATATAATAGAGCTTAATATCTCTAATGTGATTGTGCTTGCAAGGGCAAAGTGTAAAATCATATATTAGTTAGTACTTGAATCTTAAATGCTGAAAATCCAGAAGTTTATTCTTACACAGTTAGCTGTGTCAAGTGTAGTTGGACTTTAAAAGTAAATATTCATGTCATTACCAAACTATGCTCCAGCCGTACCGCATGCAATTCTTATCCTTGAATAGTTCGGTAATGCATTATTAATTTAGTATATTTTGAAGGAGAAAATTAAAATCGCTCATGCCTGCCGAATATTAGGAAAATTAAGTAGATGTGGTATCAGTTTCAACGATATGTGTATAATTGCATTGATAGGCAAGTATATACATACAAGCGGAAGTCTTCAAACTCACTGCTTCTAAAATATACTGATACTTGAATAGGCTGTTTGCAACGGGGATCAGAAGTAGGCAAGGACGTAAGGATCGTCGAAAGGCCAAATATGATAAATTGTCCATTCTTGTAAACATTATGCTTTTTGAGCCTACGTTAGCTGCTCTTTGAGCCTTTTTGCTACTGTTGGGCCAATTTTTGGAATCGCAGCTAGTCTTGATTCTGATGTTTTTGTTAGTTTTCTTATATTTGTCAAGCCAGCATCGTACAAAGCTCGTGCTCTTATTCTGCCAATGCCTTCGAGTGTCACAAGTGATAACAGATCCTCTTTTATGCCGTATTTTATTCGAATCCTAAGATTGTATAATGACGCTAGTAAGTCTTCACGTTTAACTACTTTAGAGACCTCGTATAATGAATAAGCCAGCCACTCGCTACTCTCAGCTATCCTATGCATATCGCCAGGTTCAATCCCAAACTTATCGCTTAGTACTCTATCGCTAGTTTCATTAATCCATTTATAAAGTGCTATTAAGCTTCTTGAGCATTCGTGTTCATTTGTTTGATAGAATAGTTCGCCGCTGTGTTGTTGGAAGATTGTGTTCAATTCCTCAATATCCTTTTTTCGTAACGATAGTTTTGGATAAAAATCAGGACTATTACTAATCAGATGCAGGAAACCTAAAACATACTTATTATCATTATCTTTGTCAGTCCTCTGCCGCTCAATTGATTGGATTGCTTTTCTAAAGTCTACTGCGGTAGCTGGATCAATATAAAGCAGCGAGGTTCTTCTTCCAAAATCAGTTGCAATATATCTATCATTTCTTGATTTGATAAGTTCCTCGCATTCTAAATACCTTAAAGATGTATCGACTTTGAAATCTACTGTCGCTTTTCTATATTGTTGAGCAAATAATGTGTTTTGAAATAGCTCATGAATTTCGAATTTTTTCATTCCTGGGATAGTTGCAATTGTGCTGAGAAGATGAACTCTGATAGCTCTATCATTAGTCATTTGGGAGCGTAAAGGTTCAGGAGTACCTAAGATATAATGATCATAGATCTCTTGTGCATTGACGCCAGATTCAGCTACAATGATAGATTCGCCGAAGGTGTCATACTTTGGTCTACCTGCTCGGCCACATAGTTGCTTGTACTCTAGCACACTGATGGGTACGTGCCCTCCATGGTCAGCATCATATCTTAAAATACTAGATAGAATAACACGTCGTGCGGGAAGGTTAACTCCTGCAGCTAGCGTTGGAGTGGCAATCAATATTTTGATTATGCCGTTTTTAAATGATTCCTCAACAATTTCCCTGCTTGCTTGTCCTAATCCAGCATGGTGAAATCCTGCACCTCTTGCTATAACTTGAGAGAGAGTTTTTGTAAGTTCTGTATCATCACCATTTTTAATTATTCGTGACGATGCTTCCGTGGCCATTGCTTTGGCATTTCTATCAAGTCGTTTATAGATGCCCTCAGCTGCCTTAACAGCAAGCGAAGACGTTCTTTTGCGTGTTTCAGCAAAAATTATTGCCTGTCCACTGTTCTTAACAGAGTCAATCGCAATATCTATTGCAGAAGAAGTAGCTGAAGAGGTTTCAATTTTGAAACTACTGCCATTATTCATACTAACTATGCCATGTTCATATACTCCTTCTACTAGCTTGGTTGGCCTCCAGTTGTTTTGGATTAATTCACATCCTAGCCACATTGCAATATCTTCTGAGTTTGCAACTGTTGCACTTAATGCTAAAAGCTGTGATTGCGGATATATTTTTCGTATCTTGGTCAGTATCATTTCAAGAGTAGGACCACGTTCCCTATCACCAAGTAAATGAACCTCGTCAATTACGAAAAGCCCGACATCGGAAATCCATTCGGCACCATGGCGTATAACAGAATCCATTTTTTCATTTGTTAGAATTATAACGTCTGCATCTGATAGTTCAGTTCCTGATGAATCATAATCGCTCGTAGCAATCTTGATTCGAATTTTCTTATCGATAGTGTTAATGTTTTCAAGAACTTGAAGATAGTGATATTTTTCTGTAGCTATTGCTCTTAATGGTGTAAGGTACACAACTTTTAGACCTTTTTCAATTGCCTTTATTGCGGCAATTACTGCAATCAGTGTCTTACCACTCGCCGTGGGCGTAGTGATAAGCAAATTTTTGCCTTCCAAAAGCCCTTTTGAAAGAGCCAATTGTTGCGGTGGATAAAATGAAGAATGACCTAGTGAATTAAGGATGCTCTTTAACTTGGCATCTGATGCAGTTCTCGTCAAGACTTAATAAAAAAGATTGTATGTTTATTAATTTTATTCTCCAATACCATTTCCTCAGAAAACGTCAGACCCAGTATTAGGATTTAAGGTCAAGGAATATACTACCAGATCAATCCACCACTAGGCTAGTAATAATAATCTCTTAATTTCAGACATGTATACCACAGTTAGTAATTGGATAGGCTAACGTTTTTTTTAACAATCCGACTAAAGGTATGACTTGTCTGGCGCCTGCATTAAATTAACGCCTTCTCCACAATCTTAATAGGTGAGTGAAAGGAGAACAAATTGGTGAACCACTTAAACCTACAAGACAACTCAATTTGTTTAGTTGCTCATCTAAAATTAGGTGAATTTGAGAATAAGAGGTTTGAAGAGATTAGTTTTGTGGAGGCTGTATCTCTCTTATGCTAAGATCTCTAAAGTTCATTGCAACATTGTCTGCTCTGAATGTTGCTATTGGCCCAGCATTTGTTATTATGTAATCCTTAGGTCTTCCACAATCAGCACTATAAAATATTTTATCTGAACTTTTGGCATACCATCCTCCGTTGTCAACAACATCACTTACTTTTTTCCAGTTGTTGTCATTCTTATCGTCTAAATATGACTCCATTTTTACTGCTTGATTATTATTTATATTGTACATTACAACCTTCCAGCCAATCCATCTTCCAAGAATTGAGTTAGTGGCTTTTTCTATACCTCTTGCATCTGTATAGCCACCTGTGTGCCATATTTCTTTTTTCCATGCCACCGTACCGTCGACATATATTCCCCCATTTAAGGCCGTCCCTTCGCAAGGAACATCATTGTTGTGTCTACCGCCTCTTGCACGCCAATCAATATCAGAAGTGCTATCACTTTCCTCATTATTACTGCCAAAAATGCTTCTTATTGTTCTTGTTGAATCTATTTTTACATATCCTGTCATCTCTACATTCTTCCATGGTTCACTTCCTGGAGAAGTAATTACGCTCATTCGTATAGCAGGATTAGCAATAAACCAGGAACCATCACCACTTCTTGTTATTGGAATATTGGATACTATAGTGAAAATAGGATCTTCTTTTGGATTATCCATATTGATGTGCCACACTCTTCCACCTTGCTTGGTTGGATAGATTTCTTTTATTTCAAATTTATTAATTGCAACTTGTGGCTTGGGAATTAGAATATCATTGATTGCATAATATAATAATATGACAACAGCAAGACCAACAATGATAACGCAAATTATGGGCAATAATCTTTTTTTGTGCAGATCTCATCTTTCATAATAGTCCACTATAATCTTTTACTCTTAGGTACGGATAGACAGACTATGGTTTTTGTGGCTGATGCCTTTTGATAAACTTCGCAGATAAAAAACTGATATTGCAGATGAAATAGAACAAATTAAGGACAACAGACAAGAGACAATTACGGGACAAGTTATTGATATTATACAGACCTACAGGCAGAAGCTGATTTGGCTTTAGTGCACATACACAACTCTTGTAGTACTATTTTTAAATAATTGGCAAGCATAATGCAAAACCACACCATAAACAACTAAGAAGAACTGGCTATATGCCATGTGGATATTCTTAGGATGAGTGAGATATAGTAGTATAACAATATTGTTTTTCACACTATCATAACACGATGCTTTATGGCCTAGATTTATCTCCTTTTTTAACTGAAGATCTTTGAGATTTTTTCTATACTCATTGTCTCTGAAAAATTACCACAATCAAGGGACTCGCCGGCATCATAATCATTGACATTTGTAGATAATTCTAAAGATCTAGGCTCAATACTATTATTATCATTGAACTCCTTGGATTGTTTCTTTGATATAACATCAGAAACTGATTTATTTGTAGATTGAAAAATAATAACGTAAGATGACATTTAGATCTTTTTCGATTTCCTATCAAATAGAATATGCATATCTACAACTAATACTTCCAAATAATTGATATTGTGCGGAAAAGCAATTATGCGATAAACTGAAATCGAGATAATGAAGAATTGGTTCCATCGATGACATGGAATGAAGTGTGATATAATACACTTAATGACCTGAGCGTCTCTTACGAAAAAGAATTGCGTGGACTGAAACGTCGAGTCATTATTGTATTCTTGATGGACAGAGAAATTATAGATATGGAAAGCAAAATAAAGTCTATATAAATATTTTAACTGATCTTTTTTCTTTATGATCTGATTAGTAACTAGTATATACCTTTTATTTGTGTAACTTCATGCTCGAAGGATAGCTATAAAGAGCCAAGTAATCGTCAACAATAACCATGTCAATTACTGATAAATTGGCTAAACTCAAAGAACAAGTGGTAATATCAGAATCAGAATTTCAATAAATGAAATAAGATTTGTTAAACTTTGGTATTTACTAAAAGTATGACTTAAAGTAAAATATTAGCTTTTTATATCATGCCTTAGCATAGAAACCAGATTTCCTCTCATATATCTGCCCATTTTGCATTGCTTTTCTAATGAATGTTCGTGCCTCGTCTTGTGTAAACTTGCCAGTTCTTACAAGCTCATTGATGAAATTCTTCTCCTCAACCTCGTTTTTATCTTGTCCAGACAATGCATTGAAAATTTCGATGAACATCTTCAGCTTTGAAACTTCGCTATGAGCTTTGCCATGAAGAACACCAAGATCTACCTTACCTGTGTTGACATCAACGCCTGCAGTTTCTAACATTCTCTGCACGAGATAGATTGCTCTTTCTGCATCCTCAGCTTCGACCTTGTCTCGCAATAACGACCTTGCTCGTGCTGTTGATAGTCTTATCAGACCTTCAAGCTGCCTAGGTGTAACGGTAATCATACCTTCTGAGTCCACATTTCTCATTTTCATATAGTAATTTCGAATAATATTGATAGCTTCAGTAGTTAATTTTGGCTCAATTTGTTTTGAGAATGCAAGATATTTGCTGAAGAGATCAATGTCTATAGCAGGCTGTGCAGCTCTTTCTGCATCCTGATGAATTTCTAAAATGTGACTTGCAATGCGGCTGTCCTTTTCTTTTTCAGGAGTATCTCTTATCACGTATATGAGATCAAACCTTGTTAGAAGTGGAATTGGTAGGTTCACATTCTCGGTAATATTCTTGAAAGGATCATATTTGCCGTACATCGGATTTGCTGCTGATAAAATGGAAGTCCTTGCATTCAAAGTGGCCACAATACCCCCTTTTGCAACAGAACATGTCTGCTGCTCCATTACCTCATGAAGTGCAGAACGGTCTTCAGCTTTTATCTTGTCAAACTCATCGATACATACTAATCCTTGATCCCCTAACACTACAGCTCCAGCTTCAAGCATCATGATTCCAGATTTATCTCGAATTACAGCAGCAGTCAAGCCCGCTGCAGTAGAACCTCTGCCAGATGTATATAGACCTCTTGGAGCAATTTTAGCAGCAAATTTTAGCATTTCTGATTTGGCAGTACCTGGGTCGCCGACCAAAAGTATATTAATGTCGCCTCGACGGGTAGAACCGTCATCTAGTTTTTTTGTTATTGAGCCTATAATCAATAACAGAATTGCTTCCTTGATTACTTCATGGCCATAGACATGTGGAGCAAAAGAAGCAATCAGCTTGTCATACGCATCAGGCTTGTTTGCAATAGACAGAATCTGTTTTTCATTTTCAGTGCTAATAGCTATTCTTTCGAGAGTTCGAGTATCTTTGGTACCTGCAATTCCACCAAGATATTCAATATTATTTCCTTCCATCCGCAGTCTGAAAAGGCTAGTTTTGACTTGCGGAGAGATCTGCTCTTGCTCTATTCTTACTATTCCAGTTAACATGATCCTGTCACCTGGACGGCATCGGTCTACTAGATCTCCCATTACTGTGACTTCTATATAATGAGGAAGCTGACCAGCTGGTAGATCTTCTGGTAGTTCTTGAAGCCTCACCAATTGAAAGTCTGTGAAAATGCTATTGTCTGGATCCATTTCAAGCTCTTTTTCGGAACAATTTATACATTTCAGGGGTTTTTTCAAAATCAGTCCTTTGAGCTGCGCCTCGTTAATAGTATTACAGTTGAGGCAGCGATATCCTATTTTCTTAGCAAGTGGTTTTACTTCAGATGATCTGACCACCATGCCAGAGACTCCTATTAACTTGTCAATCATCTCTGCATTGATATCGCGCAAGCCCTTTTGTACAGTGTAATTTCCGATTCTGACTTTGATTTTGTCGCGGATCTCCTGTGCATAGTCCGGATGAATTTCGTTTAAAATATATAATACTGCCTCATTAAAAGCCTCTAACATCTCATCCGGATTGTGAGTAATTCGCTTGGCGAGGCCCGGATTGAAGGTATCAAGATCGATATAATCTATTACAAGTGAATTAGAATTATCTACCATCATGTGATTAATTCTGTCAAAAAATTTGTAGTTTCGATCTCTATCCTTGAAGGCACGCAAAAATTTTTCGAGGTCGTTGGCTAATGATGATGTGGTTTGCTCCTGCTGCTCGTTCATATCTTTAACACCTTTTGTTTGAACTCTGAAGAATAACTATGGATCAAGAGATATAGTTCTTTTTCTTCAACTGAGAGTTTTGCTTCCAATTCCGGCGAAAGAGCTGAAGCAGCTGCCAATTTTACAATCTTCTCAAGGCGAGATGCCACAAACGAAAGTAGAGAAACTGTGATGCTCTCTTTTTCCCTTTCATTCAATCCTTCTAGATAGTCATGAACTCGAATATAAAAATCAGGATCTAGCCCAGACAGATCATGAGGTTTTGATATTCTCTCACGATTCAAAGCCCTTGAAATGTATGCCGAACTATCGTTATCTTGAATTTCAATGGCACTTTCTTCAACCAAAAGTTTTGCCAGCCATCGTGGAAGAGATGATATATCACCTTCTCTGGCATCAATTGTTATGCTTCCCACTGATACCTTTAAGTCGTGCTTATATGTTACACGAATATCTTGCATCATATATTCAAAATGGTATGCGCTCTGAATAGTTTCTATCTTGTGCCGTGGAGTCATTGTGATTAATATGTGATATCATGGGTCCCAAACAATTATATCTTTTGTTAATCTAAATGAGATAGTTTTAGTTAAGGAAACATAAATAACTCTAAGGTATTTTATGGCCTATTTTATAAATCAGGCGCGAGTAACTAAACCTGGAAAGCGTGCCAGAACAGCTTATAATTACTCGATCTTCTAGGTGTGAAACTTGCTTTACGTCGATAGTTACATCACCGCTATGGTAAAAATCGTAGAAGTATTAGAAAATCAGATCCTTTAGATCAAAATCGCGAATAGTAATACGTATAGGATCTAATCCTAGATAAATGCCATTTGATAAAATATTGGATTAATAACTTAATTTGTGGAACGGAACGTTGGTAGAGGGACGTAAAAACATTCATAATGTAATGTACGCTTCTGCTGCCTTTTATTTATATTCATCTTTTACATCATTTCCATATTGCTGAAGCAGTTTGCGGATTTTGGGATCGATGACAAAATCGCAATATGGCGCATCTTGATGTTCTTCATAGTAATTTTTGTGATAGTCTTCTGCAACATAAAAATTTTTAAAAGGGGTAATTTCTGTCACAATAGGATCTTTGTAAACACCTTTTTTTTCAATTTCTTTTTTTAATCTCTCAGCAATCTCTTTTTGCGTTTTGTCATGGTAAAAGACTGCAGATCGGTACTGTGTGCCTACGTCATTACCTTGTCTATTAAGGGTGGTTGGGTTATGTGTATACCAAAAAATCTCGAGAATTTTTTTAAAAGGTATAACCTTCGGATCAAATTCTATCTGAATTGATTCTGCATGTCCTGTTTTTCCAGTGCATACTTGGTCATCGGAAGGATTTTTTACTGTTCCTCCTCCATAGCCAGATAGAACAGATTTTACACCTTTGAGTCTTTTGAAGATTGCTTCCGTACACCAAAAACATCCATTTGCAATCATTGCGATTTCTGTCTCGTCATTCATGTATGGTTTTTGGCAGCTCCTCTCCCTTTGGTATAAAACGTAATGATAACGAGTTTACACATTCTCGAACATTTTTATCTGTCATACGTTCTCCGAGAAATTCATGTCCTAAATGTCCACCACAGTTTGCACATTGTATTTCCGTTCTCATTCCGTCAGGATCAGGCACGCGTTCTACTGCGTTTGGAAAGTTTTCATCAAAGCTTGGCCATCCACACCCGGCGTCAAACTTACTTTTCGATGAAAAGAGAGGTGCATCACACCTACGACAGATAAATGTTCCATCTTCGTAAAAATTGTCATACTTGCCTGTGAACGGAACTTCTGTTGCTTTATTTACAATGACTCTTTCTTCTTCTCGGGTTAGTTTATTATAATTCATACTTAACTACCTCACCTGGTTTTGAAGCTTCTATATGATTTTTGTTTCCTTTTATTTATTTATATGTGTTAGCAAAGTAACTAAGTGAAACACAAAATGAAAACGACATCCTCTTCTATCAAATATCCTCCCAGATCTCGTTAACTTTATCATGATATAAATAATATTGAATCAAGTCACTTATTACGTAACGTCATATATGGAATACACATAAGCTAGAATGCACGAAACAACAACTACAAAAACTCCATTACCCTCAGTATTACTACGAAATTTAGCTTATTATATGTATATCTTGAAGTAGTGCTCGTCGCGAAATCAGAGCACTTTGCTAGCAGAGTGTAACTCTCAGTTTCCATCTTTAAGCAGGAATATTTTTAATTAATTCTTATGCTTGAGATGGACTTCCATCTTACGCTGACCATAAAACATGCCATGACAATTCTGTCTTAGGTAGAATTAGTGGTAGCAATTTTTATAATTTCATAATAACATAATACAAGATATGTTATCAATTTATGAACCTATTACAACAGCTACCTGTCTAACGAGATTGTTATTTTCAATAGGTATTTTGATAAACTTGTCTTCATATCCTTCTCCTTCTACCCTAAATTGATTAGTTCGAAGTTTTCCTGGAACTTCACCAGCTATTAGAAAACAAACCATTACCTTTTGATCTGTCTTTTTGATTTCTTCAGCTAAATCAAAACCATTTATTTGAGGCATTATAACATCGACAACAAGTAAGTCATAAAGACCACTTTTGAAATTTTTTAATGCTAAAAGTGGATTGTTAAAACAGTCAACTTTGAAATTATAACCAACACTACTACTAGCATCACCTTCGACCTCCTCTAAAGCAGTCTTTAATGCTAAATTAACATCATCCTCAGGACTTATTATTAAGATTCTTTTTATTGCTTTGTCTATCTGTGTCTGGTTGTTATATTGCTGCAGTTGTTGTCGCCTTCGGTCATGAGTGCTGCTGAGCACAATCAGTAGTGGAGATGGCTAGTTATTTACTCTAGTAGACTAAATCTCTTATTTCTATGATTTGCTGCTTATAATTAATGTGTGCTTTTTCTGCTGGCAAGAAT
>DATDNG010000043.1:0-3551 GCA_036518375.1 Nitrososphaeraceae archaeon
TTTATTCCTGCTGTTTTTTCTGCACGATCCATTGCTATGGAACTGATGTCATAGCCGTAAACATTATCAAATCCTTTTTCTTTTATGTATTTTGCTACAGGTAGCCCCAGTTGACCAAGTCCAATTACTAGAACTTTATTAGTTTCTGCATACTCTTCGCCGTGCTCTAGAAAACTTATTCCCTTCTCCGTGGTTCTATAGAGCCGCGTTCCTTCCATGTATTCGATAAGGCCTTTTTCGATCAAAAGGGAAAGATATTCATTTAACTGATCAAAGGATATAAAAGCCCTATACATCATATTAGTTTTTGTTACTCCGTTAATTGCGGCGTTTAAAATTGATTCGATTGTTTGATCTGTACTTCTAGTCTTCATCTCGACGATATACAAATAGGATAAATACGATATAAGCATTAATAGTTTTTGGTTAATTCTCTTGACTAAGTGTCCTAATCAGTTGACCTATTTATCTATGTCGGCATTGGATGGGAAAACGTGTGATGTGGTTTGCGGCTTAAAATGCGCTGTTTAAACCGCTTTCAAGCAGCCTATTGAATAAGCAAGTGCATTTTTGCAACCCAGCTGTTTTTCCTAACTAACTATGCTAGAAATATTTTATCTTTTATTTTAAAATAAATTTCGCTATTCTATATGTAGATCTAACTGCACCTAATGTTAATCTAAACGCTGATGATTTTTCAGAAAATTCAAGAAGCATTCTTTCGCCACTATCTTTCAATGTTGATGACACATAAGCCCAAAAATCACTATTGCTTCTGCGCTTTATTGCTTCTAATGCTTCTAGACCTTCCACGGAGGCAATAAAGTATTCTCTGGAGGAAAAACGCATTCTTCGCTTCCTAAATCGTTCCACAAGACCCAATAGCATTAGATTAGTGATTGCTTGCGAAACGACAGAACTGTTAAGCGATACTTCTTTGGCTATTTTCGTTTCCGTCATCGCCTTTCTCCTTACACATCTTAGTACTTGGATTTCCCATCTACTCAAGGACAGACTATTATCGACTGTGCTCAAAGATACATTGTATTATTGGCGGCCCGATTATTTAACCTAACTGCTACTTTGCTTGATAGTAAAGAGGTACTTGAAGGTGCAATGCATCCGTAGGCAGGGAAGGCAACCTAGATTCAAATTGGATACAAGTGAATCGCATTCAACCACATATGATGGGCCATTTAGAAATTACGATGAAACTTTAGAGATTTTGTGTATATATGCGGAATGATACTTTTATTTTATTTGCATAGTAGTAATCATTTGGTTGATTCGATCGTGGATATCCAAGAAGTGGGTTCCTTTCTCTGTGATTACAATGTAATTGGAAGAAGTATGGTCGTCATCTTTATCATACTTTATCAAACCCATTTGGTCCATGAAGGATAAATATTCATTTAATTGAGTATAAGACAGAAAAGCTCCATACATTATTTTAGTCCTTGTAGATCCTCGCTTGTTGACAACGTGAAGAATAGAAGCAATTATTTCGGTTCTACTACGATTTTTCATTGTAGTTTCTTTTCGTATAATATAAAAAAACAGGAATAAAAAGGGCGCGATTGCTCGTTACTAAAAAATATCTTATTAAAATATTCCGCTATCTTCTTACCCTTCAATAACCAAATACCTTAAAATCAAATCGAAAACAATAAAATTCATCTATTTCTCAGGAATTTGGTGGCTCACAAAGGGCAAGAATTTAGTTATTCTGCTGCCAAAATAAGTTAACAATAGATTGAAATGAATTATGTAAAAGACATTGAATGCCAACGTTAGCTGGTGCCATAGAATTTAAGATTGGTATAATGCAGCACATGAGACACAAGCTCCATATACACAAATCCAGATACGATGATGTCCATCTCCCTTAAAATGAATCTATTTCCATGCTATTCAGATCTAAGCATAATGATCAGCTATGCTTGATCTTTATCCGGCGATGCTTGATCTCTAATCTTTTAATTTTTGATTAGCAAGCGTCCAAACATTCCAGCTATCTTGCTGTTTGCCTGTCTAAACCAGCCATGCTATTGAGTATACTACTGATTTGTCCACTGCTTTCCTGGACGTGATTTGTTGTGTTGCCACCAGTTAATGTGATCTGATGTGATGGCAAAGCAGATTGACTACTACTACTATTATTATTATTCTCAGTCATAACTGTTGGCATGATTTTATTAACACCTATCACGACGGCACTAGTATTTGGTAGTACTACCATATAGTCTGATGGGTTACGCAGCAGCAATGCAGAATTTATTGATGTTGTGTTGCCTTGTTGTCCTGTTCCTCCTGCATTAACTAGGCTTTTACCGCCATCAGGCGATGTTGTTATCGTCGATCCAATATTCACATGATACATGCATATGTTTCCGGGCTGCGAATATTCTTTAACGAGCTGTAATTGAACTGGTTTAACGGATGGCAAATGCCCTACAAGTATCTGTAATGAAGGTGCATAATTTGCATCACATGGGATCTTTGCATCCAAATGTCCGTTAAGTATCGTGTAAGGTGAAGTATCATATAGAGGTATAAAGTCTTTAGGAGGAATTATTTGGTGAGCTAATAATAGGGTATCAACATTCGTTACAATGATATTTTGCATATTAGTAGTGGTAGCCATTGATGCTGATGGTGCGTTACTACTACTACTGCCATTATTGTTAGTATTATTCGAAGATCCATTTGTTGCTGCTGATATTTGTGGTCCTGTGCTGGATGTGTTTGTTTTGGAAGCACCGGTTTGATTGATGACTGTTGACATTAGTGAAGACGGATCCATCATAGACCTAACCAAAGATTCAGCATTCTGGCTTGCTGCTTGACCTGTAGTATTGAGCCTGGAGATACTGGGGCTAACAATAGGAAGAGTTTTTTGTGAAGGTGGCAAAGGCTGTTGAGCGCCAACAACATTAATAGTATTAGTAGCTATAAGAAATAACAGAGTCATTGTAATAATTAGACTTAAAATGGCAAAATCATAAAATACAGTGCAAAGTACGTCTTGCTCTTTCTTCATTAATTCGAAAGAATTTGTATTGTTAATTAATTGTTCACTTGTGCATTTTTTATCATTTAGAGAAAAATTCTTGGCTAGACATTACTCATATAAAGACAAATCATGTTCTTTAACATGATTCCCATGATTAAATATTAAACAGTATAATACCAGCACCAGTTTCAACAAAAGAATAAAAGATCCACATACGGCAGTTAATTTTGACACCAACCCTACTGCAATGATTTAGCAGATGATTATCGCCTAGGGCTGGATTGGGCTTCTAATTATCTATGGCTGATGTTGTCCCGCTCTTTTTTCTTCTTTTATTGTTATAGACAATCCATACAATAACTATTACGACAGACACAAGCGCAATCCCATCAAGGTACGCTGAATACTTGTCTATATGCTGCCAGCTGTGTCCAAGCTGTATCCCACCATAAGTGAGCAATGAATTCCAGATTACAGAACCTGCAAGGCTATATACAACAAATTTGATGAGATTTGTTTTTCCAATTCCTGCAGGAAG
>DATDNG010000044.1:0-4077 GCA_036518375.1 Nitrososphaeraceae archaeon
GGGAAATCAGGATAGCCCTTATGTAATATTCGAAGATAGCCAGCCATCGCAAAGAATACAAGAAATAAAGAGCAATGCACAAGCAAGAACATTAGTTATCGACTTTGATAAAGGTACTAACATAATAGAAATAGCTGGATCAAAGATGCTGCCAGAATTTGGGCCGGCTAGTGCAGTTGTCCTCGCAATTGCAATAATGGGGATCATTATGGTAAGCATGAGATACAAACACACTAGGTTACGTTTGCCGTAAAATCACTAATTTTTTTAATTGGGTAGAACTCACATTTTTTTATGATGATCTGGTAGAACCAATGAGTAGTCTCCTAAGGAAGGCCAGCATATGTTCTAGGCTATGAATATCAGGTTCTAAGAGGAAGGTATAAGAATTCCAAATTCTTTTATATTGTTCGTTGATAGACATCAGCAAAAAGGGTCACCACACCATTTGTATCTACAAGAAAATCATATAAATAGATAATTCCAAATCATTGCTTTAAAGGATAACTTTGCCTTAAAGCATAAAGAACTAAACAGCATATTATCAAAGAATATCAGCATATTATCAATCAAAATCCTGATACCAGTCTGCTGCTGCGTAAGTAAATCACACTTATTGCAGATTTTAAGGAAAGGAAGTGTTATTATGCATTGATTAGTTTTTCAAAATCAATTGAAATCTCATCTAACAATTACCTCTTCTATCAACATCTTGACAGTACTAATGTCCAGATCGAGATGCTCAGCAATAATCTCTTCTGAAATGCCAGACTCATAAAGATTTCTTAATATCTCTTTTTTTTCGCTGCTTATGATATTTGATGGCGGATATAGGATAAGTTCAGATTCAACTGATTTAATATAATTTATTACCTTATTAACTAACTCTTCTATATTGACTGGGTCATCTGCTGAAAATACTAGTATATGCTCCTTGACTGGCACACTAAACAACTTAACTTTGTCATAGCCATAGATAACACATTTTAGATTACCCAGCTCCTGTGTAAAGAGTTGCCTTAAATCAACGATATAGGCTGACTGGGCTAGACTCAATTCAGTTTTTTTCCCCGTAAGATATCCCTCTCTTCCTTCTCTTATTCCTCCAGCATATAATCGCCCGGACCTCTCTATCAAACCCGCAAATCTAATATTTTGATCCAATGATAGTATGGTTCTCGAAAATTCCTCTGCCTTCAAATATACTATCTTTATGACAGCGCAGAAGATATATACGTATTTATGTTCCTATTCAACAATGAGTTTTAATCGCTCAATATATTTTGACATAATCTTGGACATAACATTATTTGAGATCTCCTATTGCCCTTTCCATACGGAGTTTCAAATCATGGCTGTCAAAACAAATTAATGACTCTGGTACGCAGCGGAGATGCAAGCATTTTATACAATTCAAGCAATCAGTAAAGTTTCCTGATCTCTTAATTGCATGCCAATTTTATCGATTTGAATCACTACTTCTGTGTACCTCATCTATATGTACACTTAGTTGATGAGTATCACTAAATTCTTTTCCACAAACTTCGCACCTAGGATGGTGAAGATGTTCGTCGCCTTTGGATGCCATATCCTAATCTCAACTAAATATAATAAAAGAGTTCTCATGTACTCAAAATTAAAGTTATCTGAAGTATATCGTTATAATATAATTACATGATCAAATCAATCATTTTCAGGTTTAAGCTTATGGTCTATCCAACCCACGATCCAGGTTTATGATACTCTTTTGCAATTCTCTAATTATGCGCAGATTAGTCGTTATTGTTGTTGCAGCAGCAACTGGCGAAGACACAGCTAATGCTCCTGCTATAATCAGTTGAGGTTAGTTTTGACTGAAGTGATTGTTATCATATCTAGTAACAACTTGATTCTTACGATTCAATAGTACACACCATTCTTCTAATGTAATGCTGCACACATTAATTAGTAACAATCAACTACCTGGGATCAGTATAGGATTGCTCAGAGACAATGCCAAGAAGACTGGACAGAATTAACTTACTTTATCAATCTCTTGTTTTTATTGAACTTTTCTTTATTGTGACAAACTGACCAGACATGATGGAATTGTTTGATAATATTATTTCATTTTTAATCCCAATGCTAGATGGTGTGATAAAATTGACAGTGGTTTGATGTTGATTCTCAGCTGAAGAATACGAAGGCAATGAATATCTCGCATAATGGTATAGACAGGCTTTATTGTGTATATTGCTAGGTAGTATACCCTAGTATAACTAAATTTATTACTCTATGGAACAAAAATTGTTAAACTTTGATACTAATAAAGAGAATGTATAATAGAAATGTCTATCATCATGAAGCTGGCTCATGCGATACTGATTACAAGCTGTACTATTATGATTGCAGGAGTACTACTTATAGTCATGTGGGGAACAAATGCTTCACAGCCCTTCCTAGCACAGAACATTTTGGTCGCTAACGAGATAATTAAACCGGGAGAATCAAAAACTTCAACGGATATGGTGACCCTCACCGGACCTATAATGTATGTTGTCATAAAGTCTGATCCATCAAATATCCCTCTTAGCGCTGCAGTTAAGGATCCTCACGGATCGGTTGTGTCTCTTTCTACCTTTAGTCAAAATCTGGTTGCCAACTTTAAACCCCTGATCTCGGGAAAATACGGACTTGTATTAACAAATCATGGAACAGCAGATGTAAAAACAAATATTATACTTGGATATCTTCCACTTTTCGGCGATAATGAAAAACCAAACTATAATGCTTTAGGAGGAATATTCACAGGCGCATTACTACTTGTTGTCGGAATTTTTGGCTTTGTAGCAGGTATTGTAATAGTAATTAAGCGATTGTCACCACAACTTGAAGAAAAAATATTAAATTTCTCAAAGAAACGGATCGGAAGACTAGTAGAATTATTCAAATAGCATGCAGCGAATTTGAGAAATCTAATTCAGCTCATCTTTTTCTCAACTAACCGAGTTTTCAGAGGAAACAAAATGATAACACTATTATGAGTGCAATCATAATATAATTTACAAGAGATTTGAAGTTACAATAATAATAATAGCAATATTTATCTTTTTTTAGAAGTATCTCTTATCCTATTTTACCTTAAGAGTAATTTCCTCACCATTGCCTATCGGAACTGTTACCGACTCAAGAGTAGTCTTGCTTCTTAGATAATTGATGTATTTTGTCATGGCATGCCTATACTCCTCCGGATACAACGCGTTGTCAGCAGCAATAATTCCGCCTACCCTTACTATCGGTAATACTAGATCTAAATAATCTATCAAATTTTCTTTGTCAGCATCGATGAAAACAAAGTCAAATAATGCTGTTTGATCGTTGCTCCGGTTAAAATTTTGATATTTGATTTGCATTTCATTCAAAAGCCGCTTTGCAGGGGCTTCAATTACCTCGATTATTCCGTTGACTCCTGCCTCATCAAAATTCCTATGCGCTCTGGCAACTTTAAGATGGTTCCAGTCTATAGTGGTTATCAGTTTTTCTTTAGGTCCATTATTTGTAGAGGCATTTTGAATAACCGCATCAGCAAACCAAAGGGTAGAATACCCAACAGAAGTGCCGATCTCTAAAACTCTAGTTGCGCACATGGTTCTGAGGAGTATGTTGAAAAACTTACCAGTATCCCATGAAATCGCAAGCATTCTATCCTCAAATGGAGTCTCCATATTTCCGGATCTCTCCAAGTTTGCTTTCTCTTCTAACCTCGTCAAAACCGAATAGATGTTTTTGTTCACCTTCGTTATCACGACTTATTATTATTTATATGAAAATAAGTCACTTGCTAAATATCTAGGGGTTCAACAGTTATTATAATATGAATAACAAAATTATGAATCTCGAATCACATTCTTGTCGTAGTAAAAGCTGAGCCAAGTTCAAGTATCTTTTCATACCAGGAATTTGATTTTATTATCCCACTTGCGACCAAAATCCCCTCAACTCCCAGCTGGAGGGCAGCTGTCACGTCGCTTTGATCTACTATTCCAGCCCCGCAAATTAATTTGGTATATTTCGAATTCTGTGTAGCTGATTTTATTG
>DATDNG010000045.1:0-2022 GCA_036518375.1 Nitrososphaeraceae archaeon
CCATGATAGGAAAGAAAATAGCTTTTCCTGCAGGTATAGTACAAACACGCTCAACTCTACCACCACCTGATCCTGCTAAGAACCATGCATATTGATCATTCTGGTTAATGGCGCAATTTTTGCCACTATCGTCAGTTATAGGATTTTTGTCTTTAGGTATCGAGAATGCCCACTGGAACCACTTTGTACTCCATTGTCCATATGATAGGGCATAAGGTTTTGATCCTGGCGGAAATATGCTAACGTTATTGTCAGCCGCGTTAACAGATACTGATGTAGTTAAGAAAACAAACATTATGATGACAAAGACAATTGTAGTGATAATCGCTAGTTCTTTACTACTGCCAATACCAATCCAATAGGCCTTTCTATACATAATCCCATTGAAAACAATATAATCTAATAAGAATTGTGCTGTTTATTCTGTAGTAGACTGTCATCAGGCAAACAATAAGAAGAGCTCACTAAATTATAAAAACAATGATTCTTGGCGGTATATCTCACACAGCTCTCAATAGAGAGAATATTATGTTTGTTGTATTCGTCTTGCTAACTATAACCCTTACAGTGGATATATCACTTGCTAAAGTCTATGGCATAGGGTTAAACCTGTATGTGTCATCCATTAGTGTTAAAATTATTGTATTCATCATATTGACAGTTATTGGTCTATTTGGACAATACCTGATAGTTCGATATGTTAAAAATAAAACTAGCAACTCCAAAAGTAGTATAGCCCTGCATCTGCAAGTTTTGCATAAAGTGTTCATAATCTTCCAGTATGCATTAGTAGGAATACTTGTAGCTGTTATCTTACAAATAGTTATTGGAAATTATTACAGCACAGTATTGCTGATAGCAGTTACTTCATTTAGTTATGCTCTGGCTTTGATCATGTTAGGAATACTTGCGCTGCGATTTTTTTCTTGGTTTAAGTTATTCAGGAATTATGTAACATTATCCTATGGTTTAACATCTGCTACACTTGTCATCAATGCAATTATCACTCTCATTTATATTGACACCTTGTTATTGGCAAAGCCGCTGACTTTAGGGGTCTATGCCGGAGGTAGCGCGTACTCCGTTTCAACAGCACAGATGCTTTACTCCGGCTATGTAGTTACAACTATTATCTCTTTTATTCTAACTTGGATTGCTACTACAATTCTTTTACATCACTATTCACATAAATTTGGAAAAGCAAAGTATTGGATCATTGTCAGTGCGCCTTTAATCTATTTCCTATCACAATTCCTACCATTGTTCCCAAATCTATATGACACTCTGCTTAACGAAGACCCGGTCTTTTATTCTATTATTCTAACACTAATATTTACATGGAGCAAGATAGCTGGCGGAATATTCTTCGGCATAGCCTTTTGGTTGATATCTAAGAATTTACCTCATGGTAACATTATAAAGGATTATATGAATATGTGTGCGTATGGCTTTATCTTTTTGTTTATCTCAAATCAGGCTATCGTTTTGGTTATAGGCCCTTATCCACCGTTTGGCCTTATTACTACTGCATACATAGGATTGTCATCCTACCTTATACTGGTAGGCGTATATTCTTCAGTATTATCTGTATCCCAAGATACAAGATTACGTCAATCCATAAGAAAGCTTGCAAAGAGTGAATCAAAACTACTAGATAGTATCTCCACTGCACAAATGGAGCAAGAAATACAAAGTAGGGTAATAAAAATTACAAGAGAGAATCAAGACATCATGTCGAATGAAACCGGAGTACAACCTTCACTTACTGATGAAGATATTAAACAATATTTGCATGAGGTATTAATCGAAATAAATAAGACAAAGAAGACTACTAATCATAGCCATCATAATGAATAGTTTAAATTTTTTGATTGTTGCATACCAAAAATATGTTTGATAAACTATAAACTAGCAGCTACCCATTTTAGATCAGCTGCCAAATTATAAATAATTAATAACCGTCTTCTAATAACTAAAAACCCTGTTTGTGACCGTTGGTGTTAAGAATTTGAATCTATAAAC
>DATDNG010000046.1:0-2239 GCA_036518375.1 Nitrososphaeraceae archaeon
TAGAAGTCGTTCCCATTAGTTGAAGAGCATAGATAGTGTTTTTATTTGTGTTCTAATTGATATTCTACTCCACATTGCACTGAACAGAACTCATTGGAGTTGCTGTCATCACCAATCTGCTCACGACAGTTTTTACAATGCCCTTTTTTATTCATATAGTTAAGGCGGTATACTTCATTATATTTAGCCTTTAATGGTAAGTTGAATGTAAAGTTAATCCTTTGGCATCTGCATCATTCTCAACACATCATACTGTCATGAGCTTGAACTATTTTCCTTGACAAATACAATTCTATGCATACCAAGTACTGATCTGATTATAACTTTCTCAATTAATATGTTCTTAATTGATAGATCAATCCCTGTTCATTTATATTATATATACCATGATAATACTGCCGTTGCTTGCTTTAACATTTACATATACAATATGTAATATTAGATTAATAAAAAACAAAAATAAGATATATCTAATGCTTATCGACATAGGCAATTTATATTAGGAAAAGAACCACTGACATCCAAAAATGAGTTACGGTAGAGATAGCGGTTATGGGCGCGGTAGGGGCAGGAGTTACGGTGGAAGTGGTAATAGAGGTTTCAACAGAGGTTCTCCTGCTCCAAAACCAGTTGTAGGCAAGGAATATGAAGTAGATATTACAGAAATTAGTAGTCAAGGAGATGGTATTGCTAGGGTGCAAGGATTTGTAGTATTTGTTAAGAATGCAAAAGTTAAAGAGAATGTTAAGGTCAAGGTTGAGCAAGTAGCAGATAGGTTTGCTACAGCAACACTTGTGGTCTAAGCTGTACAACAAGTCGCCAATATTTTCCCAAAGAAATAAGGGAAAACTATATAACAATTAATATAACATACAATAATTCCTTCCATTACTAGCTCAATCTAAAAAGTAAATACGCATTGTATTACTATTTTATCATCTACTTCTTACATCTTGTGCTATTTGCTATTTGTTGATTTTGTTTTAATAATAGCACCTTATTAATTCTCAGGAGCATACTTGATGGATCGCTCATTGAAGGTTGATAGTAATCTGCTGTGGATTGTATCTTCGAACTTTTAATTGTTTGATAAATTAGTATGAATATGAGGCATACTATCTCCTGTACTATTGTAAACAAATTCAACTTCTGTATAATACAGCTTTAGAATCATTCACCGTAGCGTGTAAAGCACATTTTAAATTGTCTAGCAGAGAGTTAACTAAAAATAGGTTGTAGACGTTTGTATGATGATAATATCAATGGCATCGCTAACATTTAGCTGTCCTATATGTAAAAACCAGATGAAGCAGATTCATTTTGGAAAAGGTAGGCCAAACATCAAATTAGAATTTAATTTGGGTGATGGAACACCAGGGACAATTGATACCTCATTTATGTTCTGCAATGTGTGTAATAATCTACAGTTTTTTGTGCCCGCAGAGAAGGCAAATGAGTTCTCCAGGTTATTTAAGGAGTAGAATTTATTCCATAGATGTGTATATTATACATCAAGTACTTACAATGCTGTAGCTACTCAGTGATAATTTGCAGTACTAGTAATACTATCATCAAAACCTAAATCATATCTATGAGTTCGACGCTATGACTGCATTACTAGGTCTATTAAGATAGTTTTTGCAACAATTATCTGAACAAAATAATATAATTCCCTTACCTGTGCTTGAATATCTTGCTCCCTTAACTAGGTCATTAAATTGTCTTCCGCATGAATTACAAAGGACGTACATTTTGTGCTACATACTGTGAGACCATCTTAGTATAAAGTATTTTAAGTGTGGCACATACGGTACGATATGACTCATTCTAGCGGTGTGCTTGGAAAGCTTTCTAACCGTGGATAGAGATTCATTGTTATCTGCTTCAGAAACGTATCATTCGTTCGCATGATTCTGAAATTTACTAGTCCTGAAACTATGTCTGAAGGATGATCATATCTTCCAAGGCTATTTCTAAATTTAGTACCCTTTATTCCAAATTTTTTAATTCTGCTTACCGTATGTTCGGCTATTACCCTTAGTTTGGAGTGCTTCCTATTGTACTTTTTTTTTCTTCTTTTGACAGTTCGCAAATCCTGACGGAGAATTATTTAAACTCAAACCGCATAAACGATCTTGGATACTTCAGTCGATTAAAAGATTTGGTGACTACTACTTTAGAAAATACAATAACAGAGAAGTAACTCAGCTAATTAGGCAGATAATTGAAAGATATGACT
>DATDNG010000047.1:0-3814 GCA_036518375.1 Nitrososphaeraceae archaeon
TTACCACTACAGTATCTCCTATGGCTACGCCGGCGTTATTTCTTACAAGGCCATCAACTCGAATTATCCCTTTGCCTTCATCTGAAGGGTAGAGCGGCAAACACTTGGCAACCGTTCTACGCTTGCCTCTTATCTCTATGACATCGCCTGTAGATGCACTTAAAGAATCCATAGAATCATAGTCAATTCTGGCAACTCCACGGCCTACGTCTCTGGTGTAAGCTTCAAGTATTTTTATAGATAGAGTATCGTTACGAGCCATACTATAATAACCCTTCACAATCATTCCTTATACACTTTGGCACTATGGCTATTACTGTTCTTCAATAAGCAGCCGCTTTGGAGAGGTTATCTACAGCAAATTGGTTGTAGATTAATTACGTTATAGTAATAATGCTTTAGATATGAAGATCGTTTACTTTTTATTTGATTATTTCGTCTTTCTTCAACCTAATTGATATAAAATGAATATATTACCCAACACCTAGAATATAACAACATTTACCTCTTTACTTTCATGTTTTTTGTAGCTAGGTATGATCTCAGCAGTTGTCATCTTACAGATCTCGGCAAGTCCCTACTACACTTCATCCATACCAGAATTTTAATTTTTTAGTTAGTTTTTACTACGTGATATATTTTCTTATTTTATAAGGCAGCTTCATGCTATACTTGGTCTCTTCAAATATTAAAAAAATCGATGAATCTCTGACATTTTTTTCATCATCCCTGCCATCCAAAAAGCAAATATAGGATTCTATATAGTGAATCTTCAGAGGCAGGGAGGATCAGGGTGTTAGCCGTACCCTATGTATTCCAATACACACCAGAAATCGGCTTGATGCTGGGATCAGTAACTGCCAGATAAATCCATATATGTAAGATACCTGCTTGGTTTGCTGAAATGATATCACGCCGTGCCGGATGGTTATGAACAGCTGACAGTGCGAAGGCACAGTATGGACTGTGAATCGTCGAAATGGATGAGGTCCGGGAGGGAGCAATCCTAAGGCGGCATAGCCATGCTAGCACGTCTACGTGGTAGATCTTGTAAGCCTCGAGATGGGACCTTATGTATATGGTGGTACTGGCAGGCTGCCTCTTATATTATACAACTGATTTTTGTGCCTATAATCCTTTTCTGCGTTTTACACGAGAAGAACATAAGCGCTGTGATAATTTGCAATAGCTAAACTAATCATGAATTCTATATATTTATTAGATCTTAAGGCAATGCAGGACATAGATGTATTTAGTAACTAAAGACTTGTTTTCATTATTGGCAGCTCTTGTCTCATGTGATTCCTATGTAAAGAGCCCGTTCACTGTCCCTATTTAATTTTGTTTCTGACTAGTAATTTTATTCTGACACGTTGATCTAAAAATGATGTAACAATTTCTCTGGTTAGATCTTCGACTCTATTGTCATCAGGGTTGATGCTGTTTTTCAGCAAATGTTGGTATTACCATACATACCTATTATGAGCCTATCCTAAAATTATCCTCCGGTATACAGTTATGCAGCATGAAAGATGTACCAATCCAGGGTAATTCTCTGCTTTCTTTTCGTATCTAATTAATAGTTTTCTGAATCTGTTGTGCCATGAATTTGTTCTTTCTATAACCCATCTTCTTGTTAGATGTTGATGTCTTCATTTCTTAACTAATTTTGTTCCTCACCTCTCTGACGGATATACGGTATATATCCTCTCTTGACTACTTCATGTTCTATCTCTCGATAGTTGTATCCTTTGTCAAGACATGGATTCTGTTGTTGCTGTTATTGTTGTTTCTTTTTCTTTGGATGAGGTCTTTTTGTCACAATATAGTCAAGTGTCTCTGTTGCAGCCTTCATGTCATGAGTATTGGCAGCTGTGATCACAACAGATAACGGAATACCTTTCTTGTATGCCAGCACATGACGCTTTGTTCCAGGTTTACCTCTATCAGCAGTAGGATTGGGACCTGTCAGATCCCCTAAAGGAGCTTTAGAAACACTGTCTAGTGATTGCCATTCCCATTCTATGCCGCGAATATAGTCATATATTTTCAATAATCTAATCCATAATTTCTCAAATACTCTTTTACCAACCCACTTCTGAAACCTATGACATATGGAAGCAGAACCATATTCTTTTGGAAACATCTTCCACTGGCATCCCGTTCTAAGCACACACAATAATATACCATCAAGTACTTTTCTAAAGTGCAATTGGACGTGTCTATTGTTTCAATTGGCTTTTCAGCAGGGAATGTTCTTTACCTCATTCCGTAGATCATCTGGGATATGTCTTATCGTTGGAAGGTGGTGTTGTTTCTTTTTGTAAACACCAATCATATATAAAATAAAAGAACATCCAGCTATATCCTTATCTGTCAAATAAACATATCATGTCTATATTTTTGGGATATCTCATTATAGACATAAGAATTTTCAGATTTAGCCAGCTCCTATATAGTTATTTAATATGCAACAATGTATAATTTCTTTCCTTTCTTGTTTTATCTTGCTTTACATCATCCGTTGTATGATACCAGAAGACGTGTAATTGATTGTGGCTACCAATTTCTTAATAATTTAACTGCTGTAACAACCAGTAAAAAAATCATAAAAATGTAAAAGGAGAGTCGATTCTATTTTCTGTGCCAGCTTTAGATTAGCCCTCTTCCCAGCCTTTATCAAATACACCGTTCTTGTGTAATGGAACAGGTTGTCCCGAGGTATATTCCATTGGTCTCATCCAGAATATTGCATGCGTTGGACATACTCCTATACATGCGCCATCTGAGATACACCTTTCTGGATAAAAGATGAATGCTTTACCTCTCTTCCATCCTTCGACTGGCTTCACTCTAAGTACATCCGGACCAAGAGCAGTGCAAATCTCTACACAGAGTGCACAGCCAATACATCTTTGCTCATCAACGTCTGGAATTATAGCAATTGGCATATACTATTTCACTAAAGGTGCATATGTTCGAAACTATTTAAACCCTGCGCCATTCACAAAACACTGTTATAACGGATCAATCAAATCACCATAAGTAAATAAAATAAAAGATTAATGACAAAAAGAAATGAATGATCTGGATAATACTAGGAATCCTCTTTTTATTTCTTGGCGGTCATTCTTAGAACATCAACTTGACCACTGTGTAGCCAATCTTTTAGCTCTTCATGAGTTGGCTTAGCGTCATGCTTGCCAGCTAAATGGAGATGTAAAAGGACATAGTTAACCTGGTTTAGCAACGGCTTATTTCCTTCATCACCCTTGCGGGTTTTATTCCTAAGATCCTCAGGAACAGTCTTCCACCAATCGTCGAATTTCCTAACCATAAGACGAAGTTATAATCGAACTTAATAAGCCTTTTGGGATATTGAAAGAACGGAATCTGCCTGCCTATTACTGATGGCACTCATTGGTTGATTCCTGTAATGGCTAGTTAAGATTGCAGCATATAATGGTATGTGGAATTGAAATGAATAACCTGATCTGGAGGTTCATACAGAGTATAAAAGAGAACAGGATGCTTCTATGGTCATTGTCAACGTAGAGTGGGTACATACGATAGGCAGTAGGTCAGTAAATGTCTACGTGTGTGTATATTATATCTTCAGGTGATAACAGATAGGATTAGGTCAATAGCGCTCTTGTTCGAGTAGCAATTAAGTTAACAGAGCATGTTTTGACCCTGCTAAGTTAATGCACCCTTCATTTTCGTATATTAGCTACATCGATAATAATCAATCATCAAAACCTTCAGTTCTTCTATCCTTAACAAATTCTATACCTCTTTCGATTATGTTTTTTTC